>DATDCR010000111.1:0-10216 GCA_036524215.1 Burkholderiales bacterium | reverse complement strand
ACCGCGGGCGGGGAGGGTTCGTGCTGAGCCGGCGGCGCAGCGGTTTGCGTTGACGGCGGCGTCGCGCACGCCTGCATGAGCAAGACCGCGGCGACGAGCAGCGCGCGCCGCGTCAAGACCGGTTCTTCCAGTCCCGGATCGCGGCGAATACGCGGACCGGATCCGCGACGCGCGCGCCAAGGTATTTGTTCGCCGATTCCACCACCGCCGGCTCGCGGCAGCGCAGGAACGGGTTGGTGGCCTTCTCGTCGCCGAGGGTGCTCGGCACGGTCGGCCGGCCCGCCTCGCGCAGCTTGCGATCGCGCTCTTCGCGCACGCCGAGCGCGCGATTGTCCGGCTCGACGGCTTTCGCGAAGCCGATGTTGGCGAGCGTGTATTCGTGGCCGCAATACACCTTGGTCTCGTCGGGCAGCGCGAGCAGCTTCTCGAGCGAGGCGTACATCTGCTCGGGCGTGCCTTCGAACACGCGTCCGCAGCCGCAGGCGAAGAGCGTGTCGCCACAGAAAAGAACGCCTGCCCCATAATAGGCAACGTGTGCTCGCGTGTGGCCGGGGATGTCCAGCACCGAGAAGGCAACGCCGAGCTCCGGGATGCTCACGCGATCGCCTTCCGAGACCGGTTGCGTCACCGAGGGAATCGGCTCATGGCGCGGACCGAACACCGGCACGCGGTATTTCTGCACCAGCTCGGCGACGCCGCCGACGTGATCGGGATGATGATGCGTGGCGAGGATCGCCACGAGCTGCAGCTTTTCGCGCGCCAGATAGTCGAGCACCGGCCTTGCGTCGCCGGGGTCGACGACCGCGGCGTGGCTCGCGTTGCGCAGCGTCCAGACGTAATTGTCTTTGAACGCTTTGACTGGCACGATTTCCATGACGATGCGGCATTCCTTCGTGCAGGACGGGGCGCAAAAGTATAACGGCGAGCGCTCGTCGCTCGCCGGCTGGTTCGGTACGCCGCAAGGCGCATACGTGCTCGACTGGGAGCTCGCCCAGTTTGACAGCGCGGTCGAGGATGTCTTCGGTTTCCGGGCAGTGCAGGTCGGACTACCCGAGGTCGATTTCCTGCGACAAAACCGCATTCCGTTCCGCTTTTCGCTCGCCCTGGAGCCCGGCGCGGCGCTCGCTGCCGACCCGCTGCAGCTGCCGATCGCCTCGCAGAGCGTCGACCTGGTGGCGCTGCCGCACGTGCTGGAGTTCCATCCCAACGCCCACGAGGTGCTGCGCGAAGCCGAGCGCGTGCTCATGCCGGAGGGGCACATGGTCATCTCCGGCTTCAATACGGCGTCGCTCTGGCGCCTGCGGCAGGTCTTCGCGTCGCGCGATGCCGGCGTGCCGTGGAATGCCAAGTTCATCGGGCTGCTGCGGCTGCGCGACTGGCTGCGCGTGCTGGGCTTCGAGCTGAACGGCGGCACCTTCGGCTGCTACGTGCCGCCTTTCCGGCAGAAGGCCTGGCTCGATCGCTTGCGCTTCATGGACAAGGCCGGGGCGCGCTGGTGGCCGCTTCTCGGCGGCATCTACGTCGTGCGCGCGGTGAAGCGCGTGTCGGGCATGCGCCTGGTCACGCCGGCGTGGCGGCGCGAGCGGGCAAGGCGCCGCGCCCTGGCGCCCGTGTCGCAGCGCGTGCACCAGAACCGCCATGAGTGACGAGGTGGTCGAGATCTATAGCGACGGCGCCTGCCGCGGCAATCCGGGGCCGGGCGGATGGGGCGCGCTCCTGCGTTACGGGCAGAAAGAAAAGGAGCTGTGGGGCGGCGAGGCGGCGACGACGAACAATCGCATGGAGCTGATGGCGGTCATCCGCGCGCTCGAGGCGCTCAAGCGGCGTAGCCGCGTGCGGCTCTACACCGACTCGCAATACGTGCAGCAAGGCATTTCGAGCTGGATCCATGCCTGGAAGCGGCGCGGATGGCGCACCGCGTCCAAGGAGCCCGTCAAGAATATCGATCTGTGGCAGCGGCTCGACGAACTGGCGAGCCGACATGAGGTAGAGTGGCATTGGGTGCGCGGCCACGCCGGGCATCCCGAGAATGAGCGCGCAGACGCTCTCGCAAACAAGGGAATACCCGAATCAAACAGGAATACCCCCTATGACCCGGCAGGTGGTGCTTGACACCGAGACGACGGGACTGAACGCCAAGCTCGGCGACCGCATCATCGAGATCGGCTGTGTCGAAATCCTGTCCCGCAACCTGGGCGAGCGGCATTTCCACGTCTACCTGAATCCGGAGCGCGACGTCGACCTGGGCGCGACGCGGGTGCACGGCCTGACGCTCGAAGACTTGCGCGCCAAGCCGAAGTTTCCGGAAGTGGCGCGCGAGTTCCTCGATTTCGTCACCGGCGCCGAGCTCATCATCCACAACGCCGATTTCGACGTCGAATTCCTCGACCTCGAGCTCGGCCGTGCCGGGCACGGCAAGCTTGCCGACCACGTCGCCAAGGTCACCGACACGCTCGCCTTCGCGCGCGAGCTGCATCCGGGCAAGAGAAACTCGCTCGACGCCCTGTGCGAGCGCTATTTCATCAACAACGCCAACCGCACCCTGCACGGCGCGCTGCTCGACGCGCGCCTTCTCGCCGAGTGCTACCTGGCGATGACGCGTGGCCAGGAGAGCCTGGTCATCGAGCTCGAGACGCCCGCTGAAGCCGCCGCCGCGGCCGCGCTGCTGCCGGCCGACGTCGCCAACCTCATCGTCCTGCCCGCGCTCCCCGAGGAAGTCGCGCTCCACGAGCAATACCTCGACGCCATGGAGAAGGAGGCCAAAGGCGCGGTTCTCTGGCGCAAGCTTGGCGCCCAATAATTCGGGGTCAGGACACTAATTCTCGGCTAGTTGGAATAGCGCGCGGCCCGTGGCAGCCACTCGGCGCCGGTCATCTTCTGGCGGGCGGCGGGAAGCGTCATCGGATAGTCGATCAGGTAGAGCGGCGCGTCGTTCGTGTATTCCTCGACTTGCTTCGGCTCGACGACATGCTCGAAGACCCGCTCGAGCTTGGGCGCGCGCTGGGCAGTGGACTTGACGAAGAGCTCGAACGAATAGCGACCGGGCCTGAGCGCCAGCGGGCGGCTGCGGTTTTTCTCGGCGATGTCGAAGAGCACGAACTTCGCGATCGAGCGCTTGCCGTCCAGCGCGAACGCCGTGAAGGCATCGATGGTGTTTTCGTCGTCCAGCCGGCGCTTGGACTGGATGAAGCGCTGCATGTCGACCTCCGCCACCGGGCTCAGGAGCACCGAGCGCTCGGCATCGCCATCGATGGTCAGCCGCAGCGCCACCCACTGCACGATGCCGCCGGCCGCGCCGGCGTTGCTGAACTGCAGCGGCAGCAGGAACTTCAGCTCCGTGCCCGGACCGCGCCGCGGACGCGGCACGATGACATCGCCGGCCAGCACTTCCGGCGAAAATTCCAGCATTTGGACCCGGCTCGCGCAGACGAGGGCGATGCAAAGCGCGGCGATCGCGAGGCCGGGGGCGAGCCACGCCGGCGGCGCGCCGAATTGCGAAAGAACGGCGGCCGAGCCGACGAAAACGACGACGACGCCGAGCGCATCGCGCAGGGTCCGGTTGGGCAGCAGCGCGAGCAGGGACTTCAGTAGCGGTTTGTCCATGGCGCCATTCGAGCCGCCAGCGCGTGAATCATCAATCGCCGCACAGCTATACTTGGACCATGGCCGGCAACATTTTCGAGCAAGATTTGCAAAGAAATGCGGCCAATTACGCGCCGCTGACGCCCCTTTCGTTCCTCGAGCGCGCCGCTTACGTCTATCCCGAGCGCTTGTCCGTCGTCCATGGCGCCCAGCGCTACACCTGGAAGGAAACCTACGCGCGCTGCCGGCGCCTCGGCGCGGCGCTGAACAAGCGCGGCATCGGCGTCGGCCACACGGTGGCGGCGATGCTGCCGAATGTCCCGCCGATGTACGAGGCGCACTTTGGCGTCGCGATGGCCGGTGCGACGCTCAACACGCTCAATACGCGGCTCGATGCCGAGGCGATCGCCTTCATGCTCGATCACGGCGAGGCGCGGCTTCTGCTCACCGACCGGGAGTTCGCGCCGACGATCGAGGGCGCGCTCAAGCTCGTCAAGCGAAAGATCGCGGTCGTCGATGTGGAAGATGCCGAGTTCGGCGCGGGCAAGCGGCTCGGCGAGCTCACTTACGAGCAGTTGCTGGCCGAAGGCGATCCGAATTTCGCGTGGCGCTGGCCCGAGGACGAATGGGAAGCGATTTCGCTCAATTACACCTCCGGCACGACCGGTAACCCGAAAGGCGTGGTCTACCACCACCGCGGCGCGTATCTCAACGCGGTGGGCAACATCCTCGTCTGGGGCATGCCGCACCACTCGGTCTACCTGTGGACGCTGCCCATGTTCCACTGCAACGGCTGGTGCTTCCCGTGGACGATGGCCGCGAACGCGGGGACGAGCGTGTGCCTGCGCAAGGTGGATGCGACGGCGATCTTCGAGCTCATCCGCAAGCACCGCGTCACCCATTACTGCGGGGCGCCGATCGTCCACCAGACGCTGATCAATGCGCCCGACGAAATGAAGCGCGGCATCGATCACCAGGTGAACGCGCTGGTCGCGGCCGCGGCACCGCCGGCGGCCATGATCGAAGGCATGCAGAAGATGGGCTTCAACCTCACGCATGTCTACGGGCTCACCGAGACCTACGGCCCGGCCACCGTGTGCGCGAAGCATCCGGAGTGGAGCGAGCTTCCGCTCGCGGACCAGGTGCGCCTGAACGGCCGCCAGGGCGTGCGCTATCACGTGCAGGAAGGCCTTCGCGTGATGGACTCGGACAGCATGCAGCCGGTGCCGGCGGACGGCGAGACGATGGGCGAGATCATGTTCCGCGGCAACATCACGATGAAGGGCTACCTCAAGAACCGGCAGGCCTCCGAGGAAGCCTTCCGCGGCGGCTGGTTCCACTCGGGCGACCTGGCGGTGATGCAGCCGGACGGCTACGTGAAGATCCGCGACCGCTCGAAGGACGTGATCATCTCGGGGGGCGAGAACATCTCGTCGCTCGAAGTGGAAGACGTGCTCTACCGCCATCCCGCGGTTCTCGCCGCGGCCGTGGTGGCGAAGCCGGATGCGAAGTGGGGCGAGACCCCTTGCGCCTTCGTCGAGGTCAAGCCCGGCTCGAAGGTGACCGAGCTCGAGCTGATCGAGTTCTGCCGTACCCAGCTCGCCCGGTTCAAGGCGCCGCGCGCCATCGTGTTCGGCGAGCTGCCGAAGACCTCGACCGGCAAGATCCAGAAGTTCGTGCTGCGGGAGAAGGCGAAGTCCGCCACCGCCATCGATACCTGAGGCGACCATGAGCGCAAACCCGAAGGCCGACGAGTCCATTCTGCTGCGCGAAGACCGCGACGGCATCTGCACCCTGACGATGAACCGCCCGCAGCAGATGAACCTGCTGACGAGCGAGATGCTCGATGCGCTGCAGGGCGCCTTCGATGCCATCGCGCCGGACAAGCGCGTGCGCGTGGTCATCCTGGCCGGCGCCGGCAAGGGGTTCTGCGCCGGTCACGACATCAAGGAGATCCGCGCCCTCGGCGAGCAGCCGAAGATCGAGCAGCTCTTCGCGAAGTGCAGCCGGATGATGCAGACCATTACCTCGCTGCCGCAGCCGGTGATCGCGCGCGTGCAGGGCGCGGCGGCGGCGGCGGGCTGCCAGCTCGTCGGGCAATGCGACCTCGCCGTTGCCGCGGACGTGGCAAAGTTCACCACGCCGGGCGTGACCTGGGGCTTCTTCTGCTCGACGCCCGGTGTCGCCGTGGCGCGCAACATCTCGCGCAAGCGCGCGATGGAGATGCTTCTTACCGGCGACATCATCGACGCGCGCAAGGCGCTCGAGTGGGGCCTGGTCAACCGCGTCGTGCCGGCCAGCGACCTCCACCGGGAAACGGAAGAGCTCGCGAGAAAGATCGCGGAAAAGCCGCCCGTGACGGTCGCCGCCGGCAAGCGCGCGTTCTATGAGCAGATGGAGCTCGGCGCACGCAAGGCCTATGAGGTCGCGTCCTGCGCGATTTCCGCCAGCTTCGCGCACGACGAAGGCCGGCTGGGGATGGACGCCTTCCTGGAGAAACGGCCGCCGCCAAGGCATTGAAGCCGTGTATGATTTCGCGGCGCAGCAGGGGGAGCAGGGGAAGTCGGATTGGCCGAAGAGATCATCCTAGAAACGCGCGGCCTGACCAAGGAGTTCAAGGGCTTCGTCGCGGTTAAAGACGTATCGCTGAAGGTGCGGCGAGGCAGCATCCATGCGCTGATCGGACCGAACGGCGCCGGCAAGACGACCTGCTTCAACCTCCTCACGCACTTCCTGGAGCCGACGCGCGGGCAGATCTTCTACCAGGGCAAGGAGATCACCGGCTCGAGTCCGTCGAGCATCGCGCGCATGGGGCTGGTGCGCTCGTTCCAGATCTCGGCCGTGTTTCCGCACCTTACGGTGCTGCAGAACGTGCGCATCGCGCTGCAGAGAAAGCGCGGCCATTCGTTCGATTTCTGGCGCTCGGCAGGCGTGCTCGATGAGCTGAACCAGGCGGCACGCGCGCTGGTCGAGGCGGTCGGCCTGTCGCAATTCGAATCGACGGTCGCCGTGGAGCTCGCCTACGGGCAGAAACGCGCGCTCGAAATCGCGACCACGCTCGCGCTCGACCCCGAGATGATGCTGCTCGACGAGCCGACCGCCGGCATGGCGCACGACGACGTCGAGCGCATCACCGCGCTCGTCAAGCGCGTGTCGGCGAACCGCACCGTGCTGATGGTCGAGCACAACCTGTCGGTCGTCTCGAGCATCTCCGACGTGATCACGGTGCTCGCGCGCGGCGAAGTGCTCGCCGAGGGCGACTACGCCAGCGTGTCGAAGGACCCTCGCGTGATCGAGGCGTACCTGGGATCGGCGCATGGCTAACCTGCTCGAAGTGCGGGGACTGAACGCGTGGTACGGCGAATCGCACATCCTGCATGGCGTGGATTTCGACGTGGCCGAAGGCGAAGTAGTGACGCTTCTCGGGCGCAATGGCGCCGGCAAGACGACGACGCTGAAGTCGATCATGGGCATGGTGGGGCGGCGCACGGGCTCGATCAGGTTCCGCGGCGCCGAGCTCGCGCACCTGCCTTCGAACAAGGTGGCGCAGATGGGCATAGCCTTCTGCCCCGAGGAGCGCGGCATCTTCGCCAGCCTCGACGTCGAGGAGAACCTGCTCTTGCCGCCGCAGGTTAGCACCGGCGGCCTCTCGGTGGCGCAGATCTTCCAGCTCTTCCCGAACCTGAAGGAGCGGCTGCGCAGCCAGGGCACCAAGCTCTCGGGCGGCGAGCAGCAGATGCTCGCCATCGCGCGCATCCTGCGCACCGGCGCGCGCATGCTGCTGCTCGACGAGCCGACCGAAGGACTGGCGCCGGTGATCGTGCAGCAGATCGGCCGCACCATCGAGCGGCTCAAGCACGAAGGCTTCACTATCCTGCTGGTCGAGCAGAACTTCCGCTTCGCGCAGCGGCTCGCCGACCGGCACTACATCGTCGAACGGGGACGGGTCGTCGACAGCATCGCCGGCGCCGCCCTCGAGGCCAACATGGACCGCATCCATGAATATCTCGGTGTCTGAACGTTTTATCGAAAAGGAGAAGTCGATGTCTGCATTGAAGAAGATCAGCGCAGCAGTCGCCGTCGCGCTCGCAGCGACCGGCGCCGCGCATGCCCAGATCTCGGGCGGCGTGGTCAAGATCGGCGTCATGAACGACATGTCGAGCCTCTATGCCGACATCGGCGGGCCCGGCTCGGTCACCGCTGCCAAGATGGCCGTGGAGGATTTCCTCAAGAGCTCGAAATCGGGCCTCAAGGTGGAAGTCGTCTCGGCCGACCACCAGAACAAGCCCGACGTCGGCTCGCAGATCGCGCGCCAGTGGTACGACGCCGAGGGCGTCGATGCCATCTTCGACGTGCCGACTTCGTCGGTCGCGCTGGCGATCAACCAGGTGACGAAGGACAAGGGCAAGGCCTTCCTCGTGACAGGCGCCGCCACTTCCGACCTCACCGGCAAGGCCTGCTCGCCGAACACCATCCACTGGCTCTACGACACCTGGATGCTCGCGAACGGCACGGGCAGCGCCATCGTGAAGACCGGCGGCGACACGTGGTACTTCATCACCGCGGACTACGCGTTCGGCCATGCCCTCGAACGCGATACCGCCGAGGTGGTGAAGAAGAACGGCGGCAAGGTCCTCGGCCAGGTGCGTCACCCGCTCAACTCGCAGGACTTCTCGTCCTTCCTGCTGCAGGCGCAGGCGTCGAAGGCGAAGATCATCGGCCTCGCCAATGCCGGCGGCGACACGATCAACTCGATCAAGCAGGCGGCCGAGTTCGGCATCGTGCAGCGCGGGCAGAACCTCGCCGGTCTGCTCGTGTTCATCACCGACGTGCACGGGCTCGGCCTCGACAAGGCGCAGGGCCTGATCTTCACGGAGGCCTGGTACTGGGACACGAACGACGCGACCCGCGCCTGGGCGAAGCGCTTCGCGCCGCAGAACGGCGGCAAGTACCCGAGCATGGACCACGCGGGGGTGTACTCGGCGGTGCTGCATTACCTCAAGGCGGTCGCGGCGCTGAAGGGCGACGACGGCACGAAGGTCATCGCCAAGATGAAGGAGATGCCGACCGACGATCCGCTCTTCGGCAAGGGGCGCGTGCGCGAGGACGGCCGCAAGATCCATCCGGCGTACCTCTTCGAGGTGAAGAAGCCGAGCGAGTCGAAGTACGCGTACGACTATTACAAGGTGCGCGCCACCATCCCGGCCGAGCAGGCATTCCGGCCGGAGAAGGAAGGCGGCTGCCCGCTCGTCAAATAGGGTGACGTAAGAGCATGCCCGAGATCTTCGGCATCCCGTCGGCGGCGCTGTTCGGCCAGCTGTTGATCGGCCTGATCAACGGCTCGTTCTACGCGCTGCTGTCGCTGGGCCTCGCCGTGATCTTCGGGCTGCTCAACATCATCAACTTCACGCACGGCGCCCAGTACATGCTGGGCGCCTTCTGCGCGTATCTGCTGCTGAACAAGGCGGGCATCGGCTACTGGCCGTCGCTCCTGATCGCGCCGGTGGTGGTCGGGCTCACCGGCGTGGTCATCGAGCGCTTCATGCTCAAGCAGCTCTACAAGCTCGACCACCTCTACGGGCTCCTGCTCACCTTCGGGCTGGCGCTCATCATCCAGGGCCTGTTCCGCAACGAGTACGGTTCCTCCGGGCAGCCTTACCCGATCCCGGCTGAGCTTGCCGGCGGCCATAACCTGGGCTTCATGTTCCTGCCGACGTATCGCGCCTGGGTAATCGTCGCTTCGCTGGTCGTGTGCTTTGCCACCTGGTTCCTGATCGAGAAGACGAAGCTCGGCTCGTACCTGCGCGCGGCGACCGAGAACCCGGAGCTGGTGCAGGCCTTCGGCATCAACGTGCCGCGCATGATCACCATGACCTACGGCTTCGGCGTCGGGCTGGCGGCGCTCGCCGGGGTGATGGCCGGGCCGATCTACCAGGTGAGCCCGCAGATGGGCGCGGACCTCATCATCGTCGTGTTCGCGGTCGTCGTGATCGGCGGCATGGGCTCGATCATGGGCTCGATCGTCACCGGCTTCGCGCTCGGCGTGATCGAGGGCCTCACCAAGGTGTTCTACCCGGAGGCTTCGAACACCGTCATCTTCGTGATCATGGCCATCGTGCTGCTGATCAAGCCCGCCGGGCTGTTCGGGACGCAGAAATGAAGCATCACCGCACCGCGTTCCTCGTCCTGGCCGCAGCGTTTCTGGTCGCGCCGCTCGCGCTGTATCCCGTATTCCTGATGAAGGTGATGTGCTTCGCGCTCTTCGCGTGCGCCTTCAACCTGCTGATCGGCTACGGCGGCCTGCTGTCCTTCGGCCATGCCATGTTCCTCGGCATCGCCGGCTATGCTTCCGCGCACGCCGCAAAGGTGTGGGGCTTCCCGCCGGAGTTCGCCATCCTCTTCGGCACTTTTGCCGCATGCCTGCTCGGCGTCGTCACCGGCCTGCTGGCCATCCGGCGCCAGGGGATCTACTTCGCGATGATCACGCTCGCGTTGGCGCAGATGATTTTCTTCTACTGCCTGCAGGCCAAGTTCACCGGCGGCGAGGACGGCATCCAGGCGGTGCCGCGCGGCCGGCTGTTCGGCTTCATCGACCTGAACAACATCTGGGCGATGTACGGCACCGTGTACGTGG
>DATDCR010000110.1:0-3706 GCA_036524215.1 Burkholderiales bacterium | reverse complement strand
AGCGCCAGGTGACGATCGCCGGCCAGACGCACCTGGTGCCCGATCCCTTTCTCGTGATGGCGACGCAGAACCCGATCGAGACCGAAGGCACCTACGCGCTGCCGGAAGCGCAGGTCGACCGCTTCATGATGAAGGTGCTGGTCGGCTATCCGAGCGAGGAAGAGGAATTCGTCATCGTCGAGCGCGTCACCGGCCCGGCGCACGACCCGCTGCCGGTGGCGACCACCGATCAGCTCTCCGAGCTGCAGAAGCAGTGCCGCAAGGGCTACGTCGAGCCGGCGCTGATCCAGTACGCGGTGCGGCTCGCGGCGGCGACGCGCGTGCCGGACAAGTACCTCACCTACGGCGCGAGCCCGCGCGCCTCGATCCACCTCATCGAATGCGCGCGCGCGCTCGCCTTCCTGCGCGGGCGCGACTATGTGCTGCCGCAGGACGTGGTCGACCTCGTGCCGGACGTCTTCCGCCATCGCCTCGTGCTCTCGTACGAGGCGCTCGCCGAAGGCCTCACGCCGGACGAGCTCATCAGGCGCATGATGCAGAAGGTGCGCGCCCCCGAGAAGCCGCTCCACGCGAATGCAAGAGTCGCCGCGTCCGAAAACTGAGGCGCCGAAGCCCGACGCGATCCTGCGGCGGCTGGAATGGACGGTGATCCGCCGCCTGGACGGGCTGCTGCACGGCGACTATCGCACGCTCTTTCGCGGCTTCGGCCTCGATCTCGCCGACCTGCGCGAATACCAGTACGGCGACGACGTGCGCCATATCGACTGGAACGTCACGGCGCGGCTGCAGACGCCGTACGTGCGCGAATACCAGGAGGATCGCGAGATCACCGCCTGGTTCCTGCTCGACCTCAGCCGCTCGATCGACTTCGGCTCCCGGGAGGTGAAGAAGCGCGCGCTGTCGGCCGATTTCGTCGGCCTCCTCGCGCGCCTGCTCACGCGGCACGGCAACAGAGTCGGTGCCGTCTTCTATGGCCTCGATGTGGACCGCATGGTCCCGGCGCGCAGCGGCCGGCGCCAGGTCCTCGCGCTGCTGCACGAAATCACTACGCGGCCGCCGCTGCCGGAAGGCGAGGGCACCCGCCTCGACGAGCTCCTGAAGAGCGCCTTCAACTTCATCCATCGGCGCTCGCTCATCTTCCTCGTCTCGGACTTCATCAGCGCGCCGGGCTGGGAACGGCCGCTCACCCAGCTCGCGCAGCGGCACGAAGTGGTCGCCGTGCGCCTGCACGACCCGCTCGAGGCCGAGCTGCCCGACCTCGGGCTGCTCGTCTTCCAGGACGCGGAGACCGGCGAGCAGCTGTTCGTCGACACGCACGACGGCAAGTTTCGCCAGCGCTTCATGGACGCCGCGGAGCAGCGCGAGGTGGCGATCCGCGAAGCGCTGCGCAATGCCGGGGTCGATGCGCTGGAGCTCTCCACCGGCTCGGACCTGGTCGATACCGTCATGCGCTTTGCCGATCTGCGCAAGCGCAAGAATCGCGTGCGGGTGAATGAGCTTCCAGTGGCCTGAGGCGCTCTGGCTCGCCGCCGCGCTGCCGCTGCTCGCGGCCGCGTACTTCTACGCCCTGCGCAGGCGCAAGCGCTTCGCGGTGCGCTATTCCAACCTCGCCCTGGTGCGCGAGGCGATGGGCGCGGCGAGCTGGCGCCGCCACGTGCCGCCCGCGCTGCTCTTCCTCGCCGTGGCGAGCCTGATCGTCGCGATGGCGCGCCCGCAGGCGATGGTCACGCTGCCATCGCCGCACGAGACGGTGATCCTGGCGATGGACGTCTCCGGCAGCATGCGCGCCAACGACGTCGAGCCGAGCCGCCTGGCCGCGGCGCAGGCCGCGGCCAAGGCCTTCATCGCCGAGCAGCCCGGGGACGTGCGCATCGGCATCGTCGCGTTTGCCGGCACGGCGACCGTGGCGCAGGCGCCGACGCGCAACAAGGAAGACCTCTACACGGCGATCGATCGCTTCCAGCTCCAGCGCGCCACCGCCATCGGCAGCGCCATCATCGTCTCGCTCGCCACGCTTTTCCCCGACGGCGGCTATGACGTGCTGAGCTTCTCCGACGAGAAGAAGAAGCCGCCGGCGAATTTCAAGCCGGTGCCGCCCGGCTCGTACGCTTCGGCGGTGATCATCCTGCTGACCGACGGCCAGCGCACCAGCGGGCCCGATTCGCTGAAGGCCGCGCGCCTCGCCGCGGAGCGCGGCGTGCGCATCTTCACCGTCGGCGTCGGCACGCCGGAAGGCAAGATCGTGGGCTTCGACGGCTGGTCGATGCACGTGCGCCTCGACGAGGAGACGCTGCGCGGCATCGCCGACCTCACGCGCGGGCAGTACTTCTATGCCGGGAGCGCGCCCGACCTGAAGAAGATCTACCAGACCATGCACTCGAAGTTCGTGGTGGAAACGAAGAAGACCGAGATCGGCGCGTTCTTCGCCGCCGCCGCGGCGCTGCTCGTGCTCGTCGCGGCGGCGCTGTCGATCGCCTGGTTCAACCGCGTCGTTTGACCACCTTCGCGAAGGAGCGCCTGATCCGGTTCTCGCACTGCGACCCGGCGGGCATCGTCTACTTCGTCAACTTCTTCGACATGATCAGCGGCGTGGTCGAGGACTGGTACCGCGAGGCGCTCGGCGTGCCGCTGCAGGAGATGCTCGCGAAGCGGCGCGTCGGCTTTCCGATCGTCAGCACCGGCTGCGAGTTCTTTCGCCCGGCGCACCTCGGCGACACGCTGCTTCTCGAGCTCACCATCGCCAGGCTCGGCCGCTCATCGATCGAGTTCGCGATCCGCGGCAGTGTCGCCGGCGAGGAGAAGTTCCGCGGCCGCCACAAGGTGGCGCTCGTGTCGATCGACACCTTTCGCCCGGTGCCCATTCCCGACGATATGCGCGATAAGATGCGCGGCTTCGTCCTATGAGCAAAGAACGGCCCTTCATTTCGCTTGCGCTCGCCGCCGGCGCCATCTTCGGCATCGCGCTCGGCATCCGCACCGCGCAGCCGCTTTTCATCAGCGCCATCAACTCGCACACCGGCGTCGGCTACGCGACCATCAGCCTCGCGTTCGGCGTCGCGCAGATCGTCTGGGGCATCGGCCAGCCGGTGGCCGGCGCCGTCGCCGACCGCTGGGGACCGCGGCCGGTCATGATCAGCGGCGCGCTCATGCTCGCGTTGGGCACGGCCCTCGTGCCGCTCGCCACCAGCGCGTGGGCGCTCATGCTGGTGATCGGCGTGCTCGCGGCCGCCGGCGCGAGCACGAGCGGACCCGCCCAGCTCGCCTCGGCGGTCGGGCGGTGGATCCCGGAGGCCAAGCGCTCGGTGGCGAACGGCATCATCGGCGCCGGTGGCTCGCTCGGCCAGTTCGTCCTCGTGCCGCTTGCGCAGCTCTTCATCGGCCTGGCGGGATGGCAGCCGGCGCTGGTCATTGTCGGCGCGATGGGGCTGATCGCCGTTCCGCTGGTTCTTTACTGCACGGCGCCCGGCGCTCCGGTCCATGCCGCGCATGCCGGCGCCGCGACGCTGCGCCACGCGGTGCGCGACGCGCTGAAGGATCCGAGCTACCTGCTGCTGATGGCAGGCTTCTTCACCTGCGGCTTCCACGTCGCCTTCATCGCCACGCACCTGCCGGGCATCGTCGCTTTCTGCCAGCTGCCGGCGAGCGTCAGCGCTTGGTCGCTTTCCATCATCGGCCTTTTCAACATGTTCGGCAGCCTGTGGATCGG
>DATDCR010000109.1:0-1949 GCA_036524215.1 Burkholderiales bacterium | reverse complement strand
TCGCGCAGCGCATGCGCGGTGGTCATCACGCGGTTGGCGATGCGGCCGGCGAAGTCGTTCTGGAAGAACGGCCAGCTTTGCCGGATCACGTGCCAGTGGCTCTGCCAGCGGATGAGGGAAGTGGCGCCGGGGATGAGCGCGTTGTGGCGGATCGCGACGTCGAAGAGAAGGACGAGCGGCCGCGCGACCAGGACGAGCGCCACCATGCCGGCGAGGAGCGGCCATTCGCGCTCGAGCGCGGCCATGCGGTCGGTCGCCTCCATCAGCGACACGAGCCGGCCGATGAAGAGCGGGATCACGGTATCGAGCAACGCGACGGCCAGGCTCGCGGCGAACATGGCGGCGAACCAGCCTTTCGTCTGCCGGACGAAATGCCAATAGAACGCGAGCAGGCCTGGCGGTGGCGCGCCGGTCGCGGGGCTCGCGGTCCCGCGAATACGTCCTTGGAATAACTTCACGACTTCCCCTAGGGCGGCCTGGCGGCCGCGTCTTTCTTGCGCCAATGATAACCCGCGAGCGCGCGGAACCCAGGCGCAGTCGGTCAGGTTACGATAGGACCACCGTGAAACGCGTGATGCGGCTCGCCTTTCTTCTGCTGCCGGCGGTCGCCTTTGCGGCGATCGCGCAGCCCGCGCCCGTGATCGGCTATCTCGGGCCGGAATCGCCGGAGCTTTTCGCTTCCCGCCTCGCCGCATTCAAGCGCGGTCTCGCCGAGACGAACTACGCCGAAGCGAGGAACGTCAACATCGAATACCGCTGGGCGTACGGCGACAACGCGCGCCTGCCGGCGCTCGCCGCCGAGCTGGTGGCCCGCAAGGTGAGCGTGCTCGTCGCAACGGGGAGCGCGGCGGGGGCGCTGGCAGCGAAGAAGGCCAGCTCGACGATCCCGATCGTGTTCGAGGTCGGCGTGGATCCGGTGGCGAGCGGGCTGGTGCACAGCATGAACCGGCCCGGCGGGAACGCGACAGGCGTCACGTCCCTCAACACCGGACTCGGGCCCAAGCGCCTGCAGCTCCTTCGCGAGCTCGTGCCAGGCATGAAGAGCTTCGCGCTGCTCGTCAATCCGACCAATCCGAGCAATGCCGAAGCGATGATCGACGATCTCCAGGTGGCCGCGCATGCGCAGCGGCTGCAGTTCCGCATCGTGCGCGCCGCCACGGAGTCCGACCTGACGGTCGTGTTCGAGAACCTCGCGCGCGAGCGCGTCGATGCACTGGTCCTCGCCAACGACACCTTCTTCGTCCATCGCAGCAAGGAGATCGCGGCGCTTGCGCTGCGCCACAGGATTCCCGCCATACACCAGCCGCCGGAGTTCGTCGCCGCGGGCGGTCTGGTCAGCTACGCCGGCAGCTTCCAGGAATCGCACCGGCTGGCGGGCATCTACACGGGGCGCGTGCTGCGCGGTGACAAGCCGGCGGACCTTCCCGTGCAGCAGGTGAACAAGATGGAGCTCTTCGTCAATGCGAAGACGGCCCGGGCGCTGGGGCTGACGGTGCCGCGTTCGATCATTTCGCGCGCCGACCGCGTGATCGAATGACGCGTTTCCGCTTGCCTCTGGATTGAGCAGCTTTCGCTGCGCGCGCGGAACGCTTTTGCGGGCGTGGCGGCGAGGGCGCATCCGCCGTCGGGATGACGGCAACCGCGGCAGATTTTTCCGGCACGTTTGAAGGAGCGGACGGCCTGCCGACCCCCCAAAGCTTGAGTGCGAAGTCCGTCCAGAGGGCGAAAGGGTTCATGAACGGGGACAACGGCTTCTCGGGTTTCGGGTCCATCGCCGGTTACGAGCAAGACCGGCACCACCCTTGAAGGAGCAGGGTTGCACCATCCGCATGGATGGTGATAGGATGGTTAACAGATGGTGGCCCCGGTAGAGAGCGAGAAGCTGACGATCAACCTAGGTGTGATCGACCTCGGGCAGATCGACTTGCTCGTGGGCGAAGGCTTCTACG
>DATDCR010000108.1:0-12800 GCA_036524215.1 Burkholderiales bacterium | reverse complement strand
GGCTGGAACGTGCGCACCGTGCCGACCAGCTTCACATGATCCGGGATCACGTTGAAGACGCCGACCTGGCTCGTCGCCAGCGAGCAGATGCTGACCACGACGGCGTCGATCGGGCTGACGCTGCGGCTGGCGATGGTCTGCAGTGCGGTGATGACGTGGGCCGCGGCCACCACCGGGTCGACGGCGAGGTGCGGCATGGCGCCGTGGCCCCCCTTGCCGCGCACGGTGATCTGTACTTCGTCGGTCGCCGCCATGACGGCGCCTGGGCGCACCGCCATCTTCCCGGGCGGCAGGCCGGGCCAGTTGTGCAGCGCGTAGACCTCGTTGGCGGGGAAACGGTCGAACAGGCCTTCGTTCACCATCACCTGTCCGCCGCCGCCGCCTTCCTCGGCGGGCTGGAAGATGAGGTAGGCCGTGCCGCCGAAGTTGCGCGTTTCGGCGAGATAGCGTGCCGCGCCGAGCAGCATGGTGGTGTGGCCGTCGTGGCCGCACGCGTGCATGCGGCCTTCGTTCTTCGACTTGTGCCCGAAGTCGTTGGCCTCGTGCATCGGCAGGCAATCCATGTCGGCGCGCAGGCCGATCGAACGTGCGCCGTGGCGCCTGCCGCGCACCACGCCGACGATGCCGGTCTTCGCCAGGCCGCGATGCACCTCGACGCCCCAGCCCGCGAGCCTTTCCGCGACCAGATCCGAGGTGCGCGTCTCGTGGAAGGCGAGCTCCGGATGCGCATGCAGATCGCGCCGCAGCGCCTGCAGCTCGGCTTGATAGCGGCGGATATGGTCGATGGGGCTCGTCATGGGCGCATTCAGCCCGCTTGCGCGCGCAAACGCGGGTCGACCGCATAGTAGAGCAGGTCGACGGCCAGGTTGATGACGACGAAGAAAAGCCCGATCAGGCACAGGTAGGCGGCCATCACCGGCACGTCGGCGAAGGTCACCGCCTGGATGAAGAGCAGCCCCATGCCGGGCCACTGGAACACCGTCTCGGTGATGATGGCAAAGGCGATGATCGAGCCGAGCTGCAGCCCGGTAATCGTGATCACCGGGACGAGCGTGTTCTTCAGCGCATGGCCGAAGTGCACCGCGCGGTCCGTCAGGCCGCGCGCGCGCGCGAAGCGGATGTAGTCGGTGCGCAGGACCTCGAGCATTTCGGAGCGCACCAGGCGCTGGATCAGCGTCATCTGGAAAAGGCCGAGCGTGATGGCGGGCAGGATCAGCGCTTTGAGGCCCGAGGCGGTGAGCAGGCCCGTCTGCCACCAGCCGAGCGCCACGGTATCGCCGCGGCCGAAAGAGGGCAGCCAGCCGAGCTGCACGGAGAAGACGAGGATCAGCAGAATGCCGATGAGAAACGTCGGCAGCGACACGCCGATCAGCGACACCGCGAGAAGCACCTGCGCGAGCCACGAATTGCGCCGCAACGCGGTATAGACCCCCATCAGGACGCCCGCTACGAGCGCGAACAGCGCCGCCACGAACGAAAGCTCGAGCGTCGCCGGCAGGCGCTCGACGATGAGCGAGGACACGGGGCGCACTTGCCGCAGGCTGAGGCCAAATTCGCCGTGCAGCGCATTCTCGAGGAAGGCGGCGTACTGCACGTAGAACGGCCGGTCCAGCCCGAGCTGCTGCGTGATGCGCGCGCGATCCTCGGGCGTCGCGTCCTGGCCGAGCATGAAGATCACGGGATCGCCGACGAAACGGAACAGGGCGAACGCGATGAATCCCACCGCCAGCATGACGAGGACGGCCTGCCCGATGCGTCGCAGGATGAACGCAGCCATGGGTCTGCGAGAATCTTACCGCATGAGTTTTTCGCCCGACTTCTCGAAGCGGCTGATCGCGTGGCAGCGTCGCCACGGCCGCCACGACCTGCCGTGGCAGGGCACGCGCGATCCGTACCGCATCTGGCTGTCGGAAGTCATGCTGCAGCAGACACAGGTATCGGCCGTCGTGCCGTATTACGAGCGCTTCCTGCAGCGCTTTCCCACCGTCGCCGCGCTGGCCGCGGCGCGCGAGGAGGACGTGCTGCGGCTATGGAGCGGCCTGGGCTACTACGCCCGCGGCCGCAACCTGCACCAGGCGGCGCGCGTCATCGTCGCGCAGGGTTTTCCTTCCACCGCGGAAGCGATCGCCGAGCTTCCGGGCATCGGCCGCTCGACCGCGGCCGCCATCGCTGCGTTCGCCTTCGGCGCGCGTGCGGCCATCCTCGACGGCAATGTGAAGCGCGTGCTGTCGCGAGCGTTCGCACTGGAAGACGAAAAGCAGCTCTGGCCGCTCGCGGAGCGCCTCCTGCCGCCGCGGAACATCGAGACCTACACGCAGGCGCTGATGGATCTCGGTGCGACGCTCTGTGCGCGCAAGAAGCCGCGCTGCGATGAATGTCCGGTCAAGGCGGACTGCCTCGCGCGCAAGCTGGGCGCCACCGACCGCTTCCCCGCGCCTCGCGCCAGGCGCGTGCTGCCGGTCCGCAAAGTGACCTGGTGGTTGATCACGAAGGGGAAAACGATCCTGATGGAAAAGCGGCCGAGCACCGGCCTGTGGGGCGGCTTGCTTGCGTTTCCCGAAACCCTCGAGCACGGATGGAACGTCACTGCCCGACGCAAGCTCCCGGTGGTCGAGCACGGCTTCACGCATTTCCGCCTGATCGCGACGCCGATGCTGTGCCGGGCGGGACGTTTGCGTTTGACGAACGGCCATCAATGGCTTGCGATCGAAGAGGCGATCGACGGCGCAGTCCCCACGCCCGTCAGGACGGTGCTGCGCGAGCTTAGTCGTGCCCCTGGCCGCGAATCAGGTCGTTGAGGCGCTCGAGCCGCGCAACGCCGTCGGCGAGCTCGAGGAACTCCTGCTTCGCGGGCAGCGCGATCGGCAGCAGCTCGGCGAGGCGCGCGCTCACCCAGGCGCTCGACTCGAGGCGGCGCGCCTCGCCGAAGAGCTGGGGATGCTCGTCCATGACGCGCTCGAGGAGGCGCACGCACGCTTCGCAATGGGAGGGGATCGGCGCGTCCGCATCGTCGGCCAGGAGCTCGACCGCCGCGCGTTGCAGACCGCTCGCTTCGGTGCGCCGCGCGCGGATGCGAAAGCGCTGCTCGCCGATCGCCATGACGTGCAGCAGGCCGAGCTGCGGCATGTCCCATTCGTGGATCTTGGCGAGCGTGCCGACGTCGTGCGGCGTCGCCGGCGCGCCGACTTCGGCGCCTTCGCGGATTGCGCAGACGCCGAACGGCGTGCCGTCGCGCAGGCAGACCTTCGCCATGTCCATGTAGCGCGTCTCGAAGATGCGCAGCGGCAGGCGCCCGCCCGGGAACAGCACCGTGTTGAGCGGGAAGAGGGCGAGGTCTTCTATGGCGCGCCTTCGCGGGCCAGGGCGCGATGGCGCACGAGCACGCGCCACTCGCCGCGGAACGCCTTGCCGAGCTCTTCCGCCAGATAGACCGAGCGATGGCGCCCGCCGGTGCAGCCGATCGCGACGCAGACGTGGCTGCGGTTTTCCCGCACGATGTCCGGCAGCCAGCGCTTGAGCAGGGCGTGCACATCCTCGAGCCAGTGCTTCACCGCGTCGTCGCCGCGCAAGTAGTCGATCACCGCCGCGTCGCGTCCGGTGAAGGGCCGCAGCTGCGGGTCGTAATGCGGGTTCGGCAGCATTCGGCAATCGAAGACCCAGTCGGCGTCGAGCGGGATGCCATCCTTGTAGGAGAACGATTCGAAGAGCAGCGTAAGCGTCCCGGCGCCGAGCCCGAGCAGGTCGCGGATCCAGTTCTGCAGCACGCGCGGCTGCAGCTCGCTCGTGTCGATGCGCTGGCCGAGCGGCGCCACGCCGGCGAGCAGCGTGCGCTCGTGCTCGATCGCCTCGGCGAGCGTCATGGAGCCGGAGAGCGGATGGCGCCGGCGCGTCTCGGAGAAGCGCCGCAGGAGGGCGCTGGTGCTCGCTTCGAGATAGAGCACGCGGCAATCGATGCCGCGGCGGCGAAGCTGCGCGATGTTGTCCGGCAGCGCGGCGAGCGCGGCGCTACGCGCGTCGATGCTCATGGCGACGCGGTCATGCCCCGCGGCGGCGAGAAAGTCGACCGTTTCCATGAGGAAATTGGCCGGCAGGTTGTCGACGCAGTAGTAGCCGCCGTCCTCGAGCACATTGAGCGCGATGCTCTTCCCCGAGCCGGAGAGCCCGCTCACCAGGACCAGCTGCATCAGGGCTTATCCATCTGCTCGCGCTGGCGCTGCAGGAACTCGTCGGTCGAGTCGATCCCGCGCAGCTTGAGGATCTCGTTGCGCACCGCGGCCTCGACCAGCACCGCGAGGTTGCGCCCGGCCGCCACCGGGATCGTCACGCGCGGCACGCTCACGCCGAGGATCTCCTCGCGCTGCTCCTTCAGCGGCAGCCGCTCGGCGGGCATCGCCGCGCCGGGCTGCGGGCGATCGAGGTGCGTGATGAGCCGCAGCTTCATCTTGCGGCGCACTGCGGTCTCGCCAAAGATGGTGCGGATGTTGAGCAGGCCCAGGCCGCGCACTTCGAGGAAATCCTTCAGCATCGCCGGGCAGCGGCCCTCCAGCGTGCTCGGCGCGATGCGCGAGATCTCGACCACGTCGTCGGCGACCAGGCCGTGGCCGCGGCTGATGAGCTCGAGGCCGAGCTCGCTCTTGCCGACGCCGGATTCGCCGGTGACCAGCACGCCGAGGCCGAGGACGTCCATGAAGACGCCGTGCAGCTCGGCCGAATCGGCGAGCGCCTTGCCGAGATAGTGCGACAGCCGCTCGATCACCCGCGCGGCGCTCACCGGCGTCGAGAAGATGGCGGTGTGCCCGGCCTGCGTCGCCGCCTGCACCAGCTCGGGGAACGGCGGCACGCCGTCGGCGAAGACGACGATCACGGGGCGCGCGGCGATCAGGCGCGCGGCGAGGTCGGCGCGCCGGGCGGCGTTATGCCGTTCGGCAAGCTCGGCCTCGTAGGCGCCGATGACCTGGATCGAGTTCGGGTGAGTCAGGTTGAGGTGGCCGATCAGCGCCGCCGCGGCCGCGGCCTCGCGGCGCACGGCGGTGTCGCCGTCGCGCCCCGCTACCCAGGTGAGCGAGAGCGCGTCGCGATTGTCGTCATGCAGCCGCGCGACGTTGACCTGAAGCATCCGGTTGCCATGACGTAATCAGCTGGTGCAGCTCGGCCGCATCGGCGGCGCTCGCCATCGACTGGCGCAGCGCCTTGTCGCAGAACATCTGCGCCAGCTCGGAGAGGATCTGCAAGTGCTTTTCCGTCGCCTTCTCCGGCACCAGCAGCACGAAGGCGAGGTTGACCGGCTCGCCGTCGGGGGCATCGAAAGGGATCGGCTGGGCGAGGCGGATGAAGGCGCCGACGGCCTCCTTCAGCCCCTTGATGCGCCCGTGCGGGATGGCGACGCCCTGGCCCAGGCCCGTGGAGCCGAGGCGCTCGCGCGCGAGCAGGCTGTCGAACACCACGCTGCGGGCAATGCCGTTGTGGTTCTCGAACAGCAGGCCGGCCTGCTCGAATAGGCGCTTCTTGCTCGACAACTGCAGGTCGAGCAGCACGTGCGACGGCGCAAGCAGCTTGCCGACCAGGCTCATGGGCGCTTTGCGACCATCCTCCTATAGGGGCGGCGGCGAGTATACGCCTGCTTATGCGCCCCCGGCCGCGTCTTCGGCCGAGCCCGCGGTCGTACCATCGGAGCGCTTCTTTTCGTAGCGCTTGTCCTTGTAGCGCAGCACCTGGCGGTCGAGCTTGTCGGCGAGCAGATCGATCGCGGCGTAGAGGTCGTCTTCTTCGCTCTCGCAGTGCAGGTCCTTGCCGCGCACGTGCAGCGTCACCTCGGCCTTCTGCCGCACCTTGCTCACCGTGAGGATGACGTGGACGTCGATCACATGGTCGAAGTGCCGCTTGACGCGCTCGAGCTTCGATTGCACGTAGCTGCGGATCGCAGGAGTGACTTCGACATGACGGCCGCTCACGTTGAGGTTCATTTCACAGGGCCTTTCTCTGGTTGACGGCGGGAATCTGCAGCGACTCACGATACTTGGCAATCGTGCGGC
Source organism: Burkholderiales bacterium (assembly GCA_036524215.1). Taxonomy (GTDB): domain Bacteria; phylum Pseudomonadota; class Gammaproteobacteria; order Burkholderiales; family SG8-39; genus SCGC-AG-212-J23. Next base: position 6,768 of record DATDCR010000108.1, on the reverse strand, counting down.
GCGCCACCACGATGCCCTGCTCCCCGAGGATCTGCGAGATGCGGGCATCGGAAAGCGGCGCGCGCGCGTCCTCGGCGGCGACCAGCTGCTTGATCAGCGCGCGGATGGCGGTCGATGAAGCGGCGCCGCCGGCCTCCGTCGCGACATGGCTGCCGAAGAAGTACTTGAGCTCGAAGGTGCCGCGCGGGGTCGCCATGTATTTCTGCGTCGTGACGCGCGAGATCGTGCTTTCGTGCAGGCTCAGCGTCTCGGCGATCTCGCGCAGGACCAGCGGCCGCATGGCCACCTCGCCATGCTCGAGGAAATGGCGCTGGCGCTCGACGATGGCCTGGGAGACGCGCAGGATCGTGTCGAAGCGCTGCTGCACGTTCTTGATCAGCCAGCGCGCTTCCTGCAGCTGCGACGAGAGCGTGCCGCCGCTGCGCGCGCCGGCCGCGATCTCGGCGTAAAGGCGGTTGATGCGCAGCCGCGGCATCGCGTCGGGGTTGAGGCTCGCGCGCCAGGCATTGCGCACCTTGCGCACGATGACGTCCGGAATGACATAGCGCGCCTCGACTTTGGCGAACGCAGCGCCCGGCCGCGGGTTGAGGGTGCGCACCAGGCATTGCGCGGCGCGCAGCGCGTCGTCGTTGGCGCCGGTCAGGTTCTTCAGCCGCGCGTAGTCCCGGCTGGCGAGGAGCTCGAGGTGCTTCTCGACGATGTCGATCGCGAGCTTTCGCTCCGCGCATTCGGCGTGGTTGCGCAGCTGCAGCGCCAGGCATTCACCCGGCGAGCGCGCGCCGACGCCGGCGGGCTCCAGGTTCTGCAGGTGGCGCAGCGCGATCGAGAGCTCCTCGAGATCGACCGCCGCCTCGGGCGGAAGCAGCGCGGCGATCTCTTCCAGGCTCTGCGTCAGATAGCCGTCGTCGTCGAGCGCGTCGATGAGGAGCTCGACCAGCACGCGGTCGCGCTCGACCAGGTTGGTGAGCGAGAGCTGGGCGCGCAGATGGTCGCGCAGCGTCGGCGTATCGGGCGCGGCGAAGCTGCGATCGCCGTCCTCGTCGTCCGGCGTGCGCCAGTTGCTCGCCAGCTCGGCCGACCAGTCGGTGTCCGGCGCGGGCGCTTCCGGCGCCGGCGCCTCGCTCGCCGTCGCGCTGGACGAGCTCGCGCCCGCCGACGGCGCGGCGGGCGCCTCGGCATCATCCACGTCCTCCCGCTCGAGCGCCGGGTTCTCCATCAGCATGCGGTCGATTTCCTGGTTCAACTCGACCGTGGAGAGCTGCAGCAGCCGGATCGACTGCTGAAGCTGCGGCGTAAGCGTGAGGTGCTGCGATAGTCGGAACTGCAGGGAAGGCTTCATTGCACCTTGTGACCTGAGCTGCAGTGTGCCGGACCGCGGGTTACAAAGCCACTGCCACTACATGCGGAAGTTTTCGCCCAGATAGACCCGACGCACGCTGTCATTATAGACAATCTCCTCCGGATGGCCGGAGGCGAGCACCGCGCCTTCGTTGATGATGTAGGCGCGGTCGCAGATGCCGAGCGTTTCGCGCACGTTATGGTCCGTTATGAGCACGCCGATGCCGCGCTCCTTGAGGAACCTAATGATGCGCTGGATGTCGAGCACCGCGATCGGATCGACGCCGGCGAAAGGCTCGTCGAGCAGGATGAAGGCCGGCTTGGTGCCCAGCGCGCGCGCGATCTCGAGCCGCCGGCGCTCGCCGCCGGAAAGCGAGAGCGCGGCGTGCTTGCGAAGATGAGAGATGTTGAGGTCCTTGAGCAGCTCCGCCAGGCGCGTCTCGATCTCCTCGCGCGAGAGCTCCTGCAGCTCGAGGATGGCCTGCACGTTCTCCTCGACGGTGAGGCGCCGGAAGACCGAGTTTTCCTGCGGCAGATACGAGATGCCGAGCCGCGCGCGCCGATGGATGGGCAGGTGCGTGAGCTCGGCCTCGTCGAGGAAGATGTTGCCGGCGTCGACCGGGATCAGGCCGACGATCATGTAGAAGCAGGTCGTCTTGCCGGCGCCATTGGGTCCGAGCAGTCCGACCACCTCTCCGCTGCCGACCTCGAGCGAGACATCCTGCACCACCGTGCGCGACTTGTAGCGCTTGCGCAGGCGCTGCGCGCGGAGGCGGTTCGCCATTACTTCGCCGGCGGCTTGGGCTGGATGGTCGCGCGCACGCGGCCTTCGCCCTTGCCCGGCGTGACGGAGTACAGATCGCTCTTCTGGTCGACCAGGATGTAGTCGCCGGCGACTTCGTCGCCGCCGCGATTCACGCGCGCGGACTCGAACAGCTCGATCTTGTTCGCCTTCTCGTCGAGCTCGATGCGCTTCGCCTCGCCTTCCATCCAGGTGCCTTCGGTGTCGGGCGGCTTCGGGTCCTGCCGCTGCCGGAAGCGCACCGGATTGCCGGTCGCGGTGGCGAATTGGAAGCCGTCGGGGTCCTGGCGCACGACGATCTTGTCGGCGCGGATATTGAGCGTGCCGCGCGTGACGACGACGTTGCCCTCGAAGGTCGTCGTGCGGCGCGCGTCGTAGGCGCGCATGCGATTCGCCTCGATCTGGGTCGGCTTGGCCGAATCGGCCTGCTCCGCCACCGCCGCCGTCGCGCATGACGCGATGAGCACGAACAAGGCCGCGCGGGCGATCATTGCGCCTTCTCCGCGGATGGCCTCGGCTCGAAATGCGCATGCACGTCGGCGTGGAGCAGCAGCTCGCGGCTCGCGTTGTAGTACTCCATGCCCTTGCCGGCGAGCGAGCGGCCGTCTTCCTGGAACAGCACCTCGCGATCGGTACGCACGAGCGAGCGGTCGCGCAGGATATGGAGGAAGCTGGTGGTCATGCGCGCCGCGGGGCGGCTCTGCTCGGCCTCGCGCACCAGGACCACGTTGTCGTAGAGGAAGATCTCATCGCCTTCGCGCGAAATCTTGCCGCGATCGGCCTGCGCGGTGAAGCGCGGCTGCGCGGGCTTCGCCTGCATGACGCGCGGCGCGGTGAGCTCGGTCGAGTCATCATCCGGGTAATGCAGCATTTTCGCCGCGGAAAGGACGGTCTCCGCCTGGCCGTCGCGCCCGAAGGTGGTGCTGGTGAAGTTGAACACCAGGTAGTCGGGATCATGCCGGCGCGAGGCGGGCCGCTCGCCGCCCTCCACGCGCACCTGGTGATCCAGCCAGAAGGTGAGCAGCGCGAGCGCCAGCATCAGCGCGAGGGGAAAGAGACGGGTCGTGCTCATCGCCTAGCGATCGAACTTGGCCAGCACGCGCCCGAGCTTGCCCTGCGCCTCGAGGATGAACTCGCAGACCTCGCGCGCGGCGCCATGCCCGGCGTCGGCCGAGGCGACGTAATGGACGCGGCGGCGCACCTGCTCCGGCGCCTCGTGCGGCGCGCAGGCGAAGCCGCAACGCTTCAATACGCCCAGGTCCACGACGTCGTCGCCCATGTAGGCGGCGGCGGCGCGCTTGACCTTCAGCTTGCGCAACAGCGCGCGAAACGCGCTGTGCTTGTCTTGCGCGCCCTGCACGACGTGCTCGATGCCGAGCTCCTTGGCGCGCTCCGTAACGGCCGCCGAGCGCCGGCCGCTGAGGATCGCGGTCTTGAGCCCGGCATCCAGCAGCAGCTTGACGCCGTGCCCGTCGAAGGCATGGAAGGCTTTCAGCTCCTCGCCGTTCGGCCCGTACCAGAGCCGGCCGTCGGTGAGCACGCCGTCGACATCGAAGATCACGAGGCGCACGCGCCGCGCCCGCGCGAGCGCATCGGGGGCCAGGAAACGCATGCCGGATTTAGATGACTTTGGCGCGGAAGAGGTCGTGCATGTTGAGCGCGCCAAGCAGGGCGCCGCTCTCGTCGACCACGAGGAGCTGGTTGATCTTGTGCTTTTCCATGAGCTGCACCGCCTCGACGGCGAGCGCCTGCGCGCGCAGCGTGCGCGGGTTGCCCGTCATCACGTCGTCGACGGTCACGGCCGCGAAGTCGACGCCCTTTTCGAGCGCGCGGCGCAGGTCGCCATCGGTGAAGATGCCTTGCACGCGGCGAGCGCCGTCCACCACGGCCGTCATGCCGATGCCGCCGCGCGTGATCTCGGCGATCGCCTGCAATCCGGCGGCGCCGCGCAGGACCGCCGGCACGTCATGGCCCTTGCGCATCACGTCGGCGACGTGCACCAGCGCCTGCCGCGGCAGCCGGCCCTTGGGGTGGCTGCGCGCGAAATCGTCGGAAGAGAAGCCGCGGCGCTCGAGCAGCGCGACGGCGAGCGCATCGCCAAGCGCGAGCGCCGCCGTGGTGCTCGCCGTAGGTGCCAGGTTGAGCGGGCAGGCTTCCTGCGCGACGCGCGCATCCAGGTGCACATCGGCTTCGCGCGCGAGCGCCGACTGCGCGTTGCCGGTGATGGCGATCAGCTTCGCGCCGCGCCGCTTGACCAGCGGCACGATATCGAGCAGCTCCTCGCTCGCGCCCGAGTACGAAATGGCGATGAACACGTCGCCGCGCTCGATCATGCCGAGGTCGCCGTGGCTCGCCTCGGCGGGATGCACGAAATACGCCGAGGTGCCGGTGCTCGCCATCGTCGAGGCGATCTTGCGCGCGATGTGGCCGGATTTGCCGATGCCGCTCACGACGACGCGGCCGTCGCGGCTCGCGATCAGGTCGAGCGCCTTGACGAAGCGCTCGTCGAGCCGCTCGACGAGGGCGCGCACCGCGTCGGCCTCGATCGACAGCACCCGGCGCGCAAGCTCGAGCGCGCCCGCCTGACCGTTGTTTTTCGCGAGGCGCGCGGCCTTTATCATAGGGCGCGAGTATAGCCCAATGCCCTGCGCGCTCCTTCCTTGACCGGCGCGGTTTCCCTGCAGTCGGTGCTCGTTCTGCTGGCGAGCAGCGTGATTGCCGTCGCGCTGTGCCGGCGGCTGAACCTGCCGCCGATCGTGGGCTATCTCGTCACCGGCCTGGCGCTCGGGCCGCACGCGCTCGGTCTGGCGTCGAGCCGCCAGGAGACACAGCGCCTCGCCGAGTTCGGCGTCGTGTTCCTCATGTTCTCCATCGGCCTGGAGTTCAGCCTCGGCAAGCTGCGCTCGATGCGCCGCCTGGTGTTCGGCCTCGGCGCGGCGCAGGTATCGGCCACCATGGCGCTCGCCATCGGCGCGGCGCTCGCGCTCGGGCTCGAGTGGCGCTCGGGCCTCGCGCTCGGCGCCATCGCCGCGATGTCGTCGACCGCGATCGTCTCCAAGCTCCTCGCCGAGCGCGGCGAGCTCGACTCCACGCATGGGCGCCAGGTGCTCGGCGTGCTGCTGTTCCAGGATCTCGCGGTGGTGCCGCTGCTGGTGCTGATCCCCGCCCTCTCGCAGCCGGCCGGCGAGCTCGGCGTCGCCGTAGCATCCGCGCTCGGCAAGGCCGCGCTCGCGCTTGGCATCGTGGTACTCGCCGGGCCGAAGCTGATGCGCGCCTGGCTGGGCGTGGCGGCGGGCCTGCGCTCGAACGAGCTTTTCGTGCTGAACGTGATGCTCATCATCCTGCTGCTCGCCTTTCTTACCGGCCTGGCGGGACTTTCGCTCGTCCTCGGCGCGTTCCTCGCCGGCATGCTGATCTCGGAGACCGAGTATCGCTTCCAGGTGGAGGAGGACATCAAGCCGTTCCGCGACGTGCTGCTCGGTCTTTTCTTCGTCACGGTCGGCATGCTGCTCGACCTGCAGCTCGTCCTCGCCGAGTTCGCGCTGGTGCTGGCGCTCTTCGTCGGCCTGGTGGGCGGCAAGCTCGCGCTGATCGCCGCACTGTCGAAGCTGTCCGGTGCGACCACCGGCACGGCGCTTCGCGTCGGGCTGGCGCTCGCGCAGGGTGGTGAGTTCGCCTTCGTGCTGCTCCCGCTGGCCGGCCAGGCGGCGCTGCTTTCAGACGAGCTGCTGCAGGCCTTCCTCGCCGCCATGATTCTGTCGATGCTGGCGACGCCGTTCCTCATCGGCGCCGCCGATGCCATCGTGCTGCGCGTGTCGGGCACCGAGTGGATGCTGCGCTCGCTCGAGCTGCATCGCATCGCCGCCCAGGCGATTACCGTGGAGCGACACGTCGTCGTGCTCGGCTACGGGCGCAACGGGCAGCGGCTCGCGCGCCTCCTCGATGCCGAAGGCGTGCGCTATGTCGCGCTCGACCTCGATCCGGAGCGCGTGCGCGAGGCCGCGCTCGCCGGCGACAACGTCGTCTTCGCCGACAGCTCGCGCCGCGAGGCGCTGATCGCCGCCGGCGTCGGCCGCGCCGCGGCGGTCGTCGTCACCTTCGCCGATGTGGGGAGTGCTTTGCGGGTGCTCTCGCACCTCCATGCGCTCAATCCCGCGGTTCCGGTCATCGTGCGCGCGCGCGACGAGGCCGACATGGCGAGGCTGAACGAGGCGGGCGCCACTGAAGTCGTGCCGGAAGCCTTCGAGTCCGGCCTGATGCTCGCCTCGCACACGCTGGTCGTGGTGGGCGTGCCGCTCAGCCGCGTCATGCGCCGGCTGGGCCAAGCGCGCGACCAGCAGTACAGCCTGTTGCGCGGCCTGTTCCCCGGCGGCGATGATGAATCGCTTGGCGGCAGCGTCACGCGGCTGCATGCGGTGACGCTCGAGGCCGATGCATCCGCCGTGGGGAAGGCGCTCGAGCAGATCAGCTTCGAGGCGGGCGTGCAGGTGCGGGCCGTGCGCCGACCCAGTGCGCGGCTGCGGCTGACGCCTTCGCAAGCCGGGCCCCTCCAGCCGGGCGATATCGTCGTCCTGCTCGGCTCGCCCGAGCTTCTCGTCGCAGCGGAAGAAAAGCTCTTGCGCGGCTAG
>DATDCR010000107.1:0-6207 GCA_036524215.1 Burkholderiales bacterium | reverse complement strand
CGGGCTCGACTCGCTCGGCGCGACATGCCGCCAGCGCGAGGAAATCCTGACGCTTGCCCGGTGCATAGACCACGTGGCGGATGAATCGCTCGGGCACGGCTTCGACGGCTCGATCGAGATCCTCCTGCAATCGGGCGAGCGGCTGCAGAGCGCGGTCGCGCCGGCGCCGCCCGATCAGGCGAAGCTGCTGGCGAAGTTCCGCGCCAATGCGCGCCTCGCCTTGACAGAGGGCGCCGCGGCCGGGCTGGAAGAAGCGCTCATGGCGCAGCCATTGCCGAGATTCGATGAGATCGCAAAGCGGTTTGACGTAGGCGAGGGAGTTCTTTACCGTCCGTAGCGTCCATCCATGGGAGGAAGAGCTATGCGCAAGCGCATTGTTTCAGGTGCCGTAGTCGCCGCCGTGCTTTGGAGCGCCTCGGTGAGCGCTCAGGAAACGATGCGCGCCGTGAGCTTCGTGCCGAAGAACCATCCGGTGATGACGCAGGCGAACGCCTGGACCGACCTGGTGAACGGCAAGCTCAAGGGCAAGCTCGCGATCAACTATGTCGGCGGCCCCGAGGTCATCGGGCGCTTCCAGCAGCAAAACGCGGTGCGCACCGGCGTCGTCGACATGACCTACTCGGTCACCGCCGACTTCCAGGACGAGCTGCCCGAGGTGAGCGCCTTCACGCTGTCCAGGCTCGGGCCGGCCGAGGAGCGCAAGTCCGGCTTCTACGAGGCGATGGTAAAGAGCTTCGAGAAGATGAACCTGCGCTACATCGGGCGCCTGCAGTATGGCGGCTTCTACTTCTGGACCAAGAAGAAGCCGGCAACGCTGGCCGACCTGAAGGGCCTCAAGATGCGCACCGGGGCGCTCTACGACAAGATGATGAAGGAGCTCGGCATGGTGCCGGTGACGATCAACCAGCCGGAGGTCTACACCGCGCTCGAGCAGGGCACCGTCGACGGCCTCGCCTGGCCGGTCTTCGGCGTGCGCTCGGCGGGCTGGACGCGGCACGTGAAGTACGTGATCGACATCCCCTTCTACAGCACCAGCAACGTCATCGCCCTGATGACGCTCGACAAGTGGAAGAAGCTCGCGCCGGACGTACAGAAGAGCGTGCTCGAGGTCACGGCCGATTTCGAGCCGAAGATGGTTGCCTACTACCAGGGCGAGGAACAGAAGGAATGGAAGGACATCGGCAACAGCGTGGCGCGCGTCAAGTTCTCCGAGGCCGAGAACAAGAAATACCTCGACACTGCCTACGAGGTCGAGTGGGCCGCCATCGGCAAGCGGGTCTCGCCCGAGACGCTCGCCCAGCTGCGCAAGCTGAGCGGCAACTGAGCAGGAAGATGAGCGCTCTGGCCGGCGGCAGATGCTGCGCTGGCTGAGCGCCTGCGAGGACGCGCTCGCCGCGCTAGGCGCGGCGATCTTCGTCTTCATCACGCTGTCGATCTGCGCCGAGGTGGTGCTGCGCTATGGCTTCAACAGCCCGCTCAGCTGGGTCGTCGAAGTGAGCGAGTACGCCCTGCTCTGGATGACTTTCCTCGCCACCGCATGGGTGCTGCGCGAAGGCGGCCACGTGCGCGTCGACATCCTGATGCAGCTCCTCCCGCCGGCGGCGCTGCGCGTGTGCGGGCTGCTGTCGGCCGGCTCCGGCATCGTCGCGAGCCTGGTCCTCGTCGTGTTCGGCGCCAACGCCACCTGGACGGCGTTCGTGCGCGGCTCGTTCAAGTCCACCGGGCTCGACATCCCGACCTGGATGGTGATCATCGTCATCCCGGTCGGCGGAATGCTGCTGCTCCTACGCTTCCTGCGCCTGTTCGTCGAGTATTACCGGCGCAGCCGCGACTTCGGCGTCGAGACCTACCACTGAAGCGAGGCTGAGCCCCACGTGGAATGGTATTGGCTGCTGACGCTGATCTTCGGCGCGTTCCTCGCGCTGATGCTCGCCGGGCTGCCGATCGCCTTCGCCTTCATGGCGATCAACATCGTGTGCGCCTGGCTCTTCTGGAACGGCGCCGCGGGGCTCCACCAGCTCGTCCTGTCGATCTCCGACTCGGTGACGCATTTCTCGATCGTCAGCGTGCCGCTCTTCGTGCTGATGGGGGAGGTGATGTTCCGCTCGGGCATCGCGAGCCGGATGATGGATGTGCTCGACTCGTGGTTCGGCCGCCTGCCGGGGCGGCTTGCGCTGCTCTCGGTCGCGGGCGGGACGGTGTTCGCCGGCCTGACCGGCTCCGGGTCGGCGGCGACCGCGATGCTCGGCAAGCTGCTCGTCCCCGACATGGAGCGGCGCGGCTACCGCCACGCCATGGCGCTCGGGCCGATCATGGCTTCCGGCGGCCTCGCCATCATGATCCCGCCCTCCGCCCTCGGCGTGCTGCTCGCGGCGCTCGCGCAGTTCTCGGTGGGCGACTTCCTCATCGCCATCATCGTGCCGGGACTGATGATGTCCGCCGCGTATGCCATCTATGTGGTGCTGCGCTGCACCCTTCAGCCCGACCTCGCGCCGCGCTACGCGGTGGAGCGCGTCGCGCTCGGGCGCCGGCTCAAGCTGACCGCGATCTACATCTTCCCGCTCTTCTGCATCATGTTCCTGGTGGTCGGCCTCATGTTCCTCGGCATCGCGACGCCGACCGAATCGGCGGCGCTCGGCGCGCTCGGCACCTTCGTGCTGGCGGCGGCCTACGGCGGGCTGAGCTGGCAGATGGCGAAGGCGTCGGTGATGTCGTCGCTGCGCATCACCGTCATGCTGCTGATGATCATCACCGGCTCGACGGCCTTCTCCCAGATCCTCGCCTTCACCGGCGCCACCTCGGGCCTCGCGCAGATCGCGACCTCCGGCAAGGACGTGCTCGGACCGATGACGATCGTCGTCATCATGCAGGCGATCCTCATCGTGATGGGCATGTTCATGGAGCCGCTCTCGATCATGATGCTCACCGTGCCGATCTACTTCCCGGTGATCAAGGCCTTCGGCTACAACGAGATCTGGTTCGGCGCGATCATGCTGCTCAACATGGAGATGGCGACCATCTCGCCGCCTTTCGGCCTCAATCTCTTCGTGATGAAGGGCGTCGCGCCGCGCGGCACGACCATGGGCCAGGTCTACGCGGCCAGCATCCCGTTCCTGCTCCTCGACCTCGTGGTGATGGCCCTGCTGCTCGCCTTTCCGCAGCTCATCCTGTGGATTCCGGAGCGCAATTGAGCGCGCCCTTCCCGCTCGTCGAGGCGCCGTGCCCGGTCGTCTCGAACGACTGGGTCAACGAGGACTACAAGCATCTGGTGCTCGACGCCGAGCACGGCGCGACCCATGCGGCGCCGGGACAGTTCTTCCATCTGCTGTGCCCGTCGATCGGCGATAACGTGCCTTTCTTTCGCCGGCCGATGAGCATCTACCGCATCGACGCGGCGCGCGGCCGCCTGGAGTTCCTCTACAAGATCGTCGGCCGCGGCACGACCACGCTCGCCACGCTCGCACCGGGCGACCGGCTCAACATCTTCGGGCCGCTCGGCCGGCCCTTCGAGTTCGCCCGCGCGCGCCATATCCTTCAGGTGGCGCGAGGGGTCGGGCTCGCCACGCTCGCGCCGGTGGCGGAGGCCGCGGCACGGCTTGGCATGCGCACCACCGCGCTGCTGAGCGCACGCAGCCCGCAGCACCTGATGTCGGTCGACTATCTGCGCTCGGTCGGCGCCCAGGTCCTCACCGTGACCGACAGCGAAGGCACGAGCGACGTCGCCGCGGTCGAGCGCACCGTGCGCCGCCTGATCGAAGAGGAAAACGCCGACTTCCTCGTCACCTGCGGCTCGAACCGGCTGCTGCAGCTCTTGCAGCGGCTGGGCCGCGAATACAAGATTGCCGGCGAAGTGGCGCTCGAGCAGCACATGGGCTGCGGCAACGGCATGTGCTTCGCCTGCGTGCGCGAGTTCCACTCGGCCGAAGGCGGCATCAATTACCGGCGCGTGTGCTGGGAGGGCCCGGTGTTCGATCTCCAGGAGGCAGTGACATGGTGAACATGGCGGTTCGTATCGGAACGCTCGAGTTGAAAAACCCGGTGATGCCCGGCTCCGGCACCATCGGCGAAGGCCTCACGCGCGTGATGGATCTCGGGCGCCTGGGCGCGATCGTCACCAAGACGATCACGCCCGACGTGCGCGAAGGCTGCCCGCCGCCGCGCATGGTGGAGTACAAGGACGGCTCGCTGATGGCGATCGGCATCCCGTGCAAAGGCCCGGATCACTACGTCGAGCACCTCCTGCCGCACTACCGCTCGTGCAATGCACCGGTGGTCTGCAGCATCTCGGCGCCGACGGTCGACGACTTCGGCCGGCTCGCCGCCCGGCTGAGCGTGCCTGGCGTTTCGGTCATCGAAGCGAACATCTCGTGCCCTAACCTGCTGCAGGACGGCCGCGCCTTCGGCATGGACCTCGAAGCGAGCGCGCAGATGATCCGCCGCCTCAAGGCCTCCACCGACCGGCCGGTCTGGGCGAAGCTCACGCCCAACGTCACCGACATCGCGGCGGTCGCGCAGGCGGTCGAAGCCGCCGGCGCCGACGCCATCACCTGCGCGAACGCGATGCTCGGCATGGCGGTCGATGTCGACGGCTTCCAGCCCGCGCTCGGCAACATCACCGGCGGCATGACCGGCCCCTGCATGCGGCCGATCATCCTGCGCATGGCGTGGCAGGTGGCGCGCGCGGTGAAGATCCCGATCATCGGCAGCGGCGGCATCGCCACGGCGCGCGACGCGCTCGAGTACCTGATGGTGGGCTGCACGGCGGTGCAGGTCGGCACGGTGAATTTCATCCATCCCACGGCGATGCTCGACGTCATCGCCGGCATCGAGGCGTTCTGCCAGCGCAAGGGGATCGGCGCCGTGCGCGAGCTGACCGGCGCCATGCGGCCGCGCGAGAGCTTCACGGAACAGCAGGCCGCCTAGGCATGCGCTATCGCGTCGCGGTCGACGTCGGCGGCACCTTCACCGACGTCGTGCTGACCGATCTGGGCGGCAAGCGGCTCGTGGCGGTGAAGGTGCCGACCACGCCCGCGAATCGCGCCGACGGCGTGATGAATGGCGTCCACGCGGCGGCGCAGGCCGCCGGCGTGGCGGTGAGCGACATCGAGGAAGTGGTACACGGCTCGACGACCGGCACCAACGCGCTCATCGAACGCACCGGCGCAAGAGTGGGCTTCCTCACGACGGCCGGCTTCCGCGATGTGCTGGAGATCGGCCGCGTCATGCGGCCGCACGAGGGACTCTACGATTTCACCGTCGACCGCCCGCCGCCGCTCGTGCCGCGGCGCCTTTGCCTCGAAGCGCTCGAGCGGCTGGATGCGGCAGGCAAGGTACTCACGCCGCTCGACGAGCGCTCCGTGCAGGCGGCAGCGGAAGTCTTCGCCCGCGAGGAAGTGCAGGCGATCGCGATCTGCTTCCTCTTCTCCTTCCTCAACCCGGCGCACGAGCGCCGCGCGGCCGAGATCCTGGCGGCGAGCTTTCCCGGCCTGCCGATCAGCCTGTCGAGCGAGGTGAGCCCGGAGTACCGCGAGTACGAGCGCGCCAACACGACGGTGATGAACGCCTACCTCGGCCCCGTGATGCGCAATTACCTCGAGCGGCTGTCGGAGCGGATCCGCGCTGAGCTGGGCGCGGCGCGCCTTTCCATCATCCAGGCGAATGGCGGCTCGACCTCCGTCGATCACGCGCGCCGGCTCGCGGTGACCACGGTGAACTCCGGCCCCGCCGGCGGCGTGGTGGCGGCGGCGTTCTACGGACGGCGCAACAAGCGCGCGCGCCTTGTCTCGGTCGACATGGGCGGCACCTCGTTCGACATCGGCCTGGTCGAGGGCGGCGTCTCGCGCGTGACCACCGAGGGCGCGTTCCAGGGGCTTCCGGTCAAGATCCCGATCATCGACCTGCACATCATCGGCGCAGGCGGCGGCTCGATCGCCTGGATCGATCGCGGCGGCGCGCTCAACGTCGGCCCGCATTCGGCCGGCGCCGAGCCGGGGCCGGCGTGCTATGGGCGCGGCGGCACCGAAGCCACGGTCACCGATGCGAACGTCGTGCTGGGTCGCCTGAACCCGGCAAACTTCAATGCGGGCCAGATGACGCTCGATCCCGCCGCGGCGCGGCGCGCCGTGGCTGCAATCGCCGCGAAGCTCGGAGCCAACGTCGAGGAAGCCGCGCTCGCCATCGTGCGCGTGGTCAATGCGAACATGATCA
>DATDCR010000106.1:0-13993 GCA_036524215.1 Burkholderiales bacterium | reverse complement strand
CGACGAGTGTCTCAGGATTGTGAAGAGAGTCCTGGCGTCGAAGTAAACCGTCAATAGGGGGTCGGAGCAATTTTCGGGTTACACCTGTTACAGGAAAATTGCTCTGACCCCTTTTAGCGCGGAATAATCGCCCGATGCTCGCCCCGGAGAAGCGCTAGGGAAGAAGTAATTAGTGCCCTGACCCCGAATTACGGGTAGACTGCGCGCCTTCTCAAGCAGCACCGCCCGCCCTCTCGCAGTCCTCCGTCGAAGTTTCCTTCGGTCTGGCCCAGCGGTTAAAGGATCGGCGCCAACCAAAGGAAATGCCATGAGCTTTTCGTCGCTCGGTCTCGATTCGTCGCTTCTCGATAACCTGACGCGCCTCGGCTATGCCGGGCCGACGCCGGTGCAGCGCGAGGCGATTCCCGCCGCGCTCGCGGGAGGCGATCTGCTCGTCTCGTCGCAGACGGGCAGCGGCAAGACGGCGGCCTTCGTGCTGCCGGGGCTGCAGCGGCTGCGCACGCCGGCGAAGATCGCGGGCAAAGGCCCGCGCGTGCTGGTGCTCGCGCCCACGCGCGAGCTCGCCATGCAGGTGCAGAAGGCGACGCACGGCTACTGCAGCGGGCAGAATCTCCTCACCACGCTGCTGGTGGGCGGCATGCCGTTCGGGGCGCAGCTCTCGCAGCTGCGAAGGCCGGTGGACATCGCCATTGCGACGCCGGGGCGCCTCAAGGATCACATGGACCGCGGCAGCGTGGACCTCGGGCGCGTCGAGCTCCTGGTGCTCGACGAGGCCGACCGCATGCTCGACATGGGCTTCCAGGAGGAGATCGACTCGATCATCGCGCGCGTGCCGAAGGAGCGGCAGACGCTGCTCTTCTCGGCGACGCTCGCCGGCGTGGTCGGGCGGCTCGCGGGCCGCGTGACGCGCAATCCGAAGCGCATCGAAATCCAGAAAAAGAACGAGACGAAGCCCGACATCACGCAGCACGCGCTCCTCGCCGACAACGCCGAGCACAAGAACCGCATGCTCGACTCGCTGCTGAACGAGGAGGAGGTGGAGCAGACGCTCGTCTTCACCGCGATGAAGCGCACGGCGGCGGAGCTCACCAACTCGCTCGTCATCAAGGGCTTCAGCGCCGGCGCGCTGCACGGCGACATGCACCAGAAGGAGCGCACGCGCACGCTCAACCGCCTGCGCGACGGCAGCCTGCGCGTGCTGGTGGCGACCGACGTCGCCGCGCGCGGCATCGACGTGCCGGGCATCAACCTGGTGGTGAACTACGACGCGCCGCGCATGGCCGAGGACTACGTGCACCGCATCGGGCGCACCGGCCGCGCCGGGCGCGCGGGCATCGCCGTCACCTTCCTCGGCCGCGAGGACCGCAGCCTGGTACACCAGATCGAGCGCTTCACCGGCACGCGGGTATCGATGATGGAGATCGCCGGCCTCGAGCCGCGCACGCGCATCGAAGCTGCGCCGAAGTGGAGAAAAAAGGCGCCGCGTCCGCACAGCGGCAGCCGGCCGCAGAAGCGCGAGGGCTACGGCCGGGACGCCTGGCGGCGTCCGCGAGGAGCTTGAGCAGGCGCTGACGCACGGCGGCGGCCATGGGCCGGCTCATCCCAGGCGATCCAGCAGCCAGAGGCAGGCGAGGACGATGCTTGGCGTGAGCGCGACGAGAAGGTCGAGAGGAATCATGTCACGCACGGTACGGGGCGCGCTGGCTCAGGGCGTGAGCCTGAACCGAGCGCCGGCCAATTTCGCGCGACGCGTGTAGCACGGCAACGACGCGCGCGGGCAACGAAATTAATCGTCGAGATAGTCGCGCCTTCGGCGCCAAGGTATGGTCGGACGGACTACGCAGGCCGGCACGGCTCCTGCGAGCGAGCGCGAGAGGAGATGACCATGGATGCGATCACGAGCAACCGATCGGCAGACGATGCGCAACTCGAGCGCGAGCTCGAGGAGCTCGACTGGGCGCGGACCGCAGGCGTGAGCGCGGAAGAGCTGCGCCAGGCGCTGCAGGCTTCGATGCCGGGCCCGGAGCTGCGCAAGGCGGCTTAGTCGGGGTGCCCGGGTCTACACGCGCCGGGGCGGTGGTAGGCTATGAACATGAGCAAGCAAGAGCTCGTGGCCGAGATACTCGCCCTACCGCCTGATGAGCGCATGGATCTCGTCGAAGCAGTGTGGGACAGCCTAGCGGCTGTGCCGGAAGCTTTGCCGCTCTACGAGTGGCAGAAGGAAGAATTGGATCGCCGCCTGGAAGCGCACGAAGCGGATCCGGATGGCGGCGCCCCGTGGAAAGAGGTCATCGACCGGATCCGCCGGGGTAAATGACACGACGGTTGCTCCTGCAACCGCGTGCAGAGAGCGACTTGCGGTCCGCATTCGAGTGGTACGAGCGCAGGCAGCGCGGGCTCGGCCGCGAATTTCTCGCTACGGTCGGCCGACGGTTGGATGAAGTGCAGGCATTCCCGGAAGCGCATCCGATCGTCTATCGAAACATCCGGCGAGCGGTTGTATCCCGATTCCCCTACGTGATCTTCTACATCGTTCGTCCGGCTACGATTGCCGTCCTGGCCATCCTCCACCACGCTCGCAATCCGGCGCATTGGCCGGGCTGATTGGCGAATCAGGGCTCTGTCCCCGAATTAATTAGTGCCCTGACCCCGAATTGGGGTAGCGCTGGGCCGCCTTTAGCAGCGCCTGGGCGACGCGGTGTCGCAGTGTCTCTGGTGCGATGACCTCGACGTCGGCGCCGAATTTGAGGATTTCCATCACCAGCTCGGGGGTCTCCGAGTAGGGCAGCTCGAGGGTGTAGGTGCCGTCCTTGTCGATCTGCGCGCGCTGCCTGGGGTGCCAGCTCTGCGCGGCGACCCAGCGCGCGGCTTCGGGCGTGAACCGGAGCGTCGCCCATTCCACTTTCCTGCCGGCGAAGATGCCGTAGCCCGCGCCCAGGTGCTCGTCGAGCTCGGCGGCGGGTATCTCCTTCGCGCGGCCGTCGCGCAGCTGCGCGTCGCGGATCGCGTCGACGGCGAAGCTGCGCAGGTCGTTCCTCAGGTGGCACCAGGCGTCGAGGTACCAGTTGTCGCGGTAGTGCACGAGGCGCTGCGGCGAGACTTCGCGCTCGGTCTCGCGGTCGTCCTTGCGGTTCCAGTGGCGGATCCACAGGCGCGAGCGCTTGAGGACGGCGGCGGCGATGACGCTGAAGTGGGCGCTGCTCGCGCTGCGCCGCTCGGGCTGGAAGATGCGGATGCGCTTCTCCACTTCCTGCCACGAGTGGTCGCCCGAGCCGAGGATCGCGCGCAGGCGCTCGCGCAGGGGCTCGATCTGTCCGCCGAGCATCCCCGGCTGCAGGTCGCCGAGCATGCGCAGCGTCGTGAGGAGCGCGAGCACCTCGGCGGCGTTGAACCAGAGTCCCGGCAGCTCATAGCGCGGGCCGGAGCGCGGTTTGCCGAACCGATACCCGTTCGCCTCGCGGTCGTACTCGATCGGCGCGTTGAAGCGGTCGCGCATGTAGGCGAGGTCGCGCTTGACGCTGGCGCGCGAGGTCCCCAGCTCCGCCTGCAAGGCGGAGAAGGGTACGGCGCGGCGCTCCTTCAGGAGCTGGTCGATCTTGTAGAAGCGCTCGAGGCGGTCCACCGCCTCATGTTACGGCCTGCTATGGGTTCAGGCCCTGCCCGGTCCCCGGCGACGGCGGAAGAAGTTGACGATCGCGAGCAGGATCAGCGCCCCGAGGAACGAGATCAGCAGCGAGCCGATGCTGAAATCGCTCTGGTTGATGGTGCCGGTGCCGAACAGCGGCGCGAGCAGCAGGCCGCCGAGGAAAGCCCCGACGATGCCGACGACGATGTTCAGGATCATGCCCTGCTGGTCGTTGGTCTTCATGACGATGCTGGCGAGCCAGCCGAGGATGCCGCCGACGATGAGCCAAAGGAGGAAAGTCATTGGATGCTCCACATTGAGCCCCGCCGGGCGGCGGGATGCCGTACGCCGGGGGCAGGTGGAGTGGTGCAATAAAAGGGCCGCGACGGCGCCGAATTAGTGCCCTGACCCCGAATTCAGGAAGCGGCGGATGCTGGGCCAGTAGTCGGGGTGGGCGTGGATGTCGTTGTGGTCGGCGCCGGGGATGAGCTTCGAGGTGACCGGGCCGCGCCAGGCCTTGACGAGCGCTTCGGCGTGGCGCGGCGGGATGACGCTGTCCTCGGCGGCGATGAGGGCGAGCATCGGCGTGTCGATGCTGCGGGCGCGGCTCGCCGCATCGAAGGGATGCTTGAGGAGCGGGCCGGTGAGCACGAAGGGATAGTGCGTGCGCGCGAGCGCGGCGAAGCTGTCGTAGGGCGAGACGAGGACGACCGCGGCAACCGGGCGCTGCGAAGCGAGATAGGTGGCGACGCCGGCGCCGAGGCTGCGGCCCATGGCGACGATGCGCTTCGGGTCGACGCCGGGGCGCGAGGCGATGTAGTCGTAGATCGCGAGCGCGTCGGCGAAGAGCGCGCGCTCGCCGGGATCGCCGCTGCTCCCGCCGTAGCCGCGGTAATTGAAAAGCGCGAGCGAGACGCCGGGCAGCTCGGGCGCATCGAGCGCGAAGCCGGTGACTTCCTCGGCGTTGCCGCCGAAGTAGAGGAGCGTCTGCGCGGCGCTCCCGGCGCCGTTCTTCACGAACCAGCCCTGCAGGCGCTCGCCGTCCGCCGTGGCGAGCGAAAGCGCCTCGGCATCGGGCACGGCCTTGCGCACGGCCGCCTGCACCTCGGGAATGAGCGGTTGCCGGAAAAAGATCATCCGTTCCTGGCCGAAGTAGAGCAGCGCGTGCAGGGCGAGGACGATGGCGAGCCCGATCTCCATGGCCGAAATCCAGCTTCCCCAGCTCGCCACTCAGGGTGTCACGCCGGAGACAATATGTGCACGGCGCGCTCGGCGAGCAGGTCCTTGGTGTTGGCGCGCCAGGTCGCCATGTGGGGTGCGCGGCCATGGGCCTGGAGCGCCTCCATGCTCTGCCACTTCTCGATGATGACGATGGTGTCCGGGCCGTATTTCGCCTGGCTCTCGGGCGCGTCGACGGCGGCGCCGTACTCGATGCAGCCCTGCTCCGCGCGCACGGCGGCGACGTTGGCGCGGAAGTGGCCGAGCAGCTCCTCGCGCTTGCCGGGCTTCGCGGTGATGACGGCGATGACGTGAACCACGTGAAAAGTCCCCCCAAATGGCGTGAGGCTTGATTCTAGAATTACCGCCCATGCCAAAAGCGAACATCGGCGATTGCGAGATCTACTACGAGGAGCACGGCAAGGGCGAGCCGCTCCTGCTGGTGCCCGGCCTGGGCGGCGCCGCGGCCTACTGGAACCCGAACCTGCCGGCGCTCTCGGCGAAGTACCGGGTGATCGTCCACGACCACCGCGGCGCCGGGAGCAGCACGCATTCGAAGATCCGGTACTCGGTCGACCAGATGACCGACGACCTGGTGAAGCTCATGGATCACCTGAAGATCGAGCGCGCGCACCTCGTCGGGCACTCGACCGGCGGCGCGATCGGCCAGACGCTCGCCGTCCGCGCGCCCGAGCGGCTGAAGAAGATGGTGCTCTTCGCCACCTGGACACACCCGGACGCGTTTTTCAAGAGGTTGTTTTCGGTTCGAAAAGACCTGCTCACGAAGGTGGGCAAGGAAGCCTACGTGCGCGGCGCGACGCTCTTCCTCTATCCGCCCTGGTGGATCCACGCCAACGAGAAGATGGTCGAGGAGCGCGAGGCGCTCACCATCGCGAAGTTCCCGCCCGTCGAGGTGGTGGCGAGCCGCATCGATGCCATCGTCGCCTTCGACCGCCGGGCCGAGATCGGCAGGATCCGAACGCCGACGCTCGTCCTGTGCGCGAAGGACGACGTCATCACGCCGGCCTACTTCTCCGAGGACCTGGCGAAGAAGATTCCCGGCGCGAAGCTCCAGATCCTCGAGGGCGGCGGCCACTGCGCCTCCGAGACGGTGGCCGATGAGTTCAACCGCGCCGTGCTCGACTTCCTGAAATAAAGGGGTCAGAGCAATTTTCCAGTAACAACTACGCGATCCCTTTGTAACAAGAAAATTGCTCTGACCCCTTTTTCATGTCGGTAGCACTGCAGCTCGTGGTGTCCGGGCTCGCGCTCGGCAGCATCTACGCGCTCATCGCGCTGTCGCTCGTCATCATCAACAAGGCGACCGACGTGGTGAATTTCGCGCAGGGCGAGATGGCGATGCTCGGCACGTTCGCCTGCCTGGCGGCGCTCTCGGCGCTGAAGCTCCCGCTGTGGCTCGTGATGCTGGGGGCCTTTCCGCTCGGCCTGGCGTTCGGCGCGCTCGTCGAGCGGCTCGCCATGCGCCCGCTCTCGGGCGGGCCGCCGATCAATGCGCTCATCGCGACGATCGGGCTGTTCCTCGTCTTCCACCACCTCGCCGGCTGGATCTGGGGCTACGACCCCTACCGCTTCCCGTCGCTCTTCTCGAACGAGCCGGTGGTGGTGCTGGAGGCGCGCATCTCGCAGGCGAGCCTCGGCATCCTCGCCGTGTCCCTGGGCGTCATGGCCCTCCTGTATCTCTTTTATGAAAGAACCAGGACCGGGATCGCGATGCGCGCCGCCAGCATGAACCGGCGCGCGGCGCGGCTGATGGGCATCGACGTCGGCCGCGTCTCGATGACGGCCTGGGGCCTTGCCACCGGGCTCAGCCTGGTCGCCGGCCTCCTCATCGCCCCGCTCACCTTCCTCGACTTCGAGATGATGGTGATCGTGCTCCTGAAAGCGTTCGCCGGCGCGATCCTCGGCGGCTTCAACAGCCTGCCGGGCGCGGTGATCGGCTGCCTCGTCATCGGCGTGGTGGAGAATCTCTTCGGCGCCTACGTCTCGACCGCATTCAAGGACGCCTTCGCCTTCGGCATCATCGTGGTGGTGCTGATGGCGCGCCCCGCCGGGCTCTTCACGCGCCGCGTGGGAACCAAGGTATGAACCGCTATCTTTGGATGGCCACCATTGCCGCGTTGGTGCTCATCCCATTGTTTGTATCCAACTACGGCTGGTACCTCCTTGCCGTGACGATGGTGTACGCCCTCGTCGCGCTGAGCCTAAGCATCCTCGTCGGCATGGCCGGCCAGATCTCGATCGGCCACGCCGGCTTCTGGGCCCTGGGCGCCTACGCCTCGGCCATCGCCATGCAGCACTTCGCCGTGCCTTTCATCCTCGCCATCTTCGTCGGCGCGCTCGTCGCGGCGGCCTTCGGCGCGCTCGTCGCCCTGCCGGCGCTGCGCGTGAGCGGGCACTACCTGGCGATCGCCACGCTCGCCTTCGCGATCCTCGTGCAGCAGGTGCTCTTCGAGTGGGAAAGCGTGACCGGCGGCCGCCAGGGGCTCGCGGTGCCGCGCCCGTCGCTTCTCGGCGAGGAGCTGCAGAGCGACTTCTCCTATTACTACCTGCTGCTCGCGCTTTTCCTCGCCGCCGCCTGGATGACGCGCAACCTGCGCCGCTCGTTCACCGGGCGCTCGATGATGGCGCTGCGCATGAGCGCGGTGGCGGCGCAGTGCGCCGGCATCTCGCGTGCGCGGCACATCATTCTCGCCTTCGCACTCTCGGCCTTCCTCACCGGGCTCTCGGGCGCGCTCTACGGCTCGCTCATCGGGCGGCTGTCGACGGAGACATTCTCGCTTTCCGCCTCGCTTTCGTTCCTCACCATGGCGGTGATCGGAGGCCTGGGCTCCGAGGTGGGTGCGCTGCTCGGGGCGGCGTTCCTCGCCGTGGCGCCGGAGGTGCTGCGCCAGTTCAAGGACGCCGAGATGGTGATCTACGGCGTGATCCTGCTCCTTTGCATGCTTTTCTTACCGCACGGCCTCGCGAGCCTCGGCAGGCGATGGATCTTCTCCAAATAAGCGAGCTCTCGATTTCCTTCGCCGGGCTGCGCGCGCTCGAGCGCGTGAGCTTCAGCGTGCGCGAGGGCGAGATCCTCGGCCTCATCGGCCCGAACGGCGCCGGCAAGTCGACGCTGCTGAATTGCGTGTCGCGCGTGCACGCGCCGACGCACGGAAAGGTGCTCTACAAAGGGGAAACCCTTCTCGACCGGCCGATCCACGACCTCCCCTCGCTGGGTATCCGCCGCACCTTCCAGAACCTGGAGCTCTTCAAGGACGCCACGGTGCGCGAGAACGTGCTGCTCGGCTGCGCGTTCCGCTATCGGCCGGCGCTCATCGCCGATCTGCTCGGCCTGTCCAAAGCAAAGCAGGCGCAGGCGCTCGAGCGCGCGGACAAGATGCTGCGCGTGATGGATCTCGCCGCGCACGCCGATACGCAGGTCACGGCGCTCCCCTACGGGGTGCAGAAGTCGGTCGAGCTCGCGCGGGCGCTCGCGAGCGAGCCGAAGCTGCTCCTGCTCGACGAGCCCGCGGCGGGGATGAATCCCGAGGAAAGCCGGCGCGTCGGCGAGAAGATCCTCGGCTTCAAGAAGCTCGGCATCACCGTGCTGCTGGTCGAGCACGACATGCGGCTCGTGATGAGCGTCTGCGACCGCATCGTGGTGCTCGACCACGGGGAGAAGATCGCCCAGGGCGACCCGGGCGAGGTGCGCGCCAACCCGGCGGTGATCGCGGCGTACCTCGGGGAGGAAGTGGATGCTTAAGGTCGCCGGCCTGCGCGCACACTACGGCGGCATCAACGCCCTCGACGGCGTCGACCTCGAGCTCCAGCGCGGCGAAATCGTGGCCCTGCTCGGCTCGAACGGCGCCGGTAAGTCGACGCTCCTGGGCTGCATCACGGCGAGCGCGCCGTGCGAGGCGGCTGGCTCCGTGTCTTTCCAGGGGAAAGAATTAATAGGAAAAGGGACCGAAGCCGTCATCCGCGCCGGCATCGTTCTCGTTCCGGAAGGCCGCCAGCTCTTCGGCGAGCTCACCGTGTACGAGAACCTGCTGATGGGCGCCTACCTGCGGCCGCGCACCGGCTGGCAGGAGGAGCTGGCGACGGTCTATCGCCTGTTCCCGGTGCTCGAGGAGCGGCGCGAGCAGCTCGCGCAGACGCTTTCCGGCGGCGAGCAGCAGATGGTGGCGCTCGGTCGGGCCCTCATGGCAAGACCCCAAGTGATGCTGTTGGACGAGCCCTCGCTCGGCCTCGCGCCGAAGCTGGTGGCCGAGATGTTCCACCTCATCCGCGAGATCAACCGCGCCGGCGTGACGATCCTGCTCGTCGAGCAGAACGCGCGCCAGGCGCTGCGCATCTCGAGCCGCGCCTACGTGCTCGAAAAAGGACGCGTTTCCATGAGCGGGATCGCTTCATCGCTTGCGAGCGATCCGCAGGTTGTGGCAAGTTACCTCGGATCCTAAGGAGTTTTCCCCCAATGAAAATCTTGACCAGTATCGCGGCCCTCGCCGCGTTGACGTTTTCGATGCATGGCCATGCCGAACCCGGCGTGAGCAAAGACGCGATCAAGCTCGGCTCGTACCTGCCGCTGCAGAGCGGCCTCGCCGCGGGCGCGACGCAGATGAAGGACGGCACCGAGGCCTACTTCAAGTGGGTGAACGACAACGGCGGCGTCAACGGCCGCAAGATCGAGTGGATCGTCGAGAACGATTCCTACAACCCGCAGCAGACGGTGGCGGTGGTGAAGAAGCTCGTCGACCGCGACGACGTCTTCGCCATCGTCTCGACGCTCGGCACGGTGACCAACCTCGCGGTGCTGCCGTTCCTCAAGCAGCGCGGCGTGCCGGTCATCAATCCGGCCGGCGGGCATCTCGACCTCAACAAGCCGAAGGACCACAACGTGTTCGGCATCCTGCCGCTCTCCTCCGAGATCGGCGAGTCGATGGCCGACTACGCGATGGCGAAGCTCGGCGCGAAGAAGATCGCCATCTTTTTCCAGAACGACCAGTTCGGCAAGGACCAGCGCGACGGCGCCGTCGAGTACCTGAAGAAGAAGGGCATGGCGCCGGCCGGCGAGGCGAGCTACGTGCCGGCGGACGTCGACGTCAGCGCGCAGGTGATCGCGCTGCGCAACGCGAATCCCGACGCGGTGCTGCTCGCCGTGATCCCCAAGCACGGCTCGCTTTTCCTCAAGGAAGCGCAGAAGCTCGGCTGGAAGCCGAAGTTCGTCGGCCACAACACGATGGCGGACCCCGTGGTGACCGACCTCGCCGGCGACGCGCTCGAGGGCGTGCACGTCAACCTGATGACCGCGGTCGACTCGATGGACCGGCCGCAGGTGAAGCAGGCGAACGAGATCCTCGCCAAGTACTCGCCCAAGACCAAGCCCGGCTACTACCCGTACCTCGGCATGGCGGGCGCCGCGATCTTCGTCGAGGGCGCGAAGAAGGCGGGCAACAACCTCACGCGCGCGAGCCTCATCAAGGCGCTCGAGGACATGAAGCACATCGAGACCGGCCTCGTGCCGCCGCTCGAGTGGAACGCCAAGTACCACGGCGGCCCGCTCAAGTTCGGCTACGCCGTATGGCAGGGCGGCAAGATCAAGGTCCTGCAGGGCTGGTAAGGAGATCCTCGTGCCATACACGCCGATCATCCCCAAAGGCTCCGCCCCGCCGCTCGCGCCCTACTCGCCCGGCGCGAAAGCAAAGGCGGGTAACGTGGTCTACGTCTCCGGAACGCTCGCCATCGACAAGGACGGCAAGACGGTCGGCGCGGGCGACGTCAAGGCGCAGACGCGCTTCGTCCTCGAGTCGATCAAGTCGGTGGTCGAGGCCGCCGGCGGCTCGATGAAGGACATCGCCTTCAACCACATCTTCCTCAAGGACCTGAAGGACTACGCGGCGATGAACGAGGTCTACCGCGAGTACTTCCCGTCCGCGCAGCCGGCGCGCTACTGCATCCGCGCCGACCTGGTGAAGCCGGAGTTCCTGGTCGAGATCGCTTCGGTCGCGCACCTGCCGTGAGACGGGGATAGGGCTCTGTCCCCGCAGGAGATAGTGCCCTGACCCCGAATTGCTAGCCTTCTTCCAGGCCGTCGTCCTGCGCGTGCTGGTCCTGGTTGTTGCCGCCCTTGCGCCGCTCGTCGCCCTTGAAGTTGCCCTGGGACTGCTGGCGGCGCTCTTCGCCCTGCCACTGCTCTTCCTTGCGATCCTTCTCGTCCATGGTGCTTCTCCAGTTGTGGGTTGACGCCCTGGCTTTGCAATAATCCGGCCCATGCACGAAATCGGCACGCCGGTGCAGCGCACCGAAGACCCCGTATTGCTCCGCGGCGAAGGCCGCTACACCGACGACCTGAACGAGCCCGGGCAGGCGTATGCGTACATCGTCAGGAGCCAGCACGCGCACGGCGTGCTCAAGAGGGTGGATGTAGAAAGCGCCAAGGCGATGCCCGGCGTGCTCGCCATCTACACCGCGGCGGACCTCGCGGCGTACGGCCCGCACAAGTGCGCGCTCGACTTCAAGCAGCGCGACGGCTCGCCGATGAAGCGCCCGGTGAGGAAGTCGCTCGCCGCCGACAAGGTGCGCTGGGCGGGCGATCCGGTGGCGTGCGTGGTCGCCGACACCTATCTGCATGCGAAGGATGCGGCCGAGGCGGTCGAGCTCGACATCGATCCGCTGCCCGCCGTCACGACGGCGAGCGAGGCGACGAAGCCCGGCGCGCCGCAGCTCTACGACGACGTGCCGGGCAACGTGCAGCTCGATTTCCTGTTCGGGGATCCGGAAAAGGTGAAAGAAGCGTTCACCAAAGCTGCGCATGTGACCAGACTGGTATTGAGAAATACGCGCGTCGTGGTCGCGGCGATGGAGCCGCGCGCGGCGATCTGCAAGTACGAGAACGAGCGCTGGACCCTGACGGCGCCGGGCCAGGGCGTGTGGGCGATGAAGAACCAGCTCGCCGACATCCTCGGCGTGCCGCAGGACAAGGTGCGCATGCTGACCTACCACGTCGGCGGCTCCTTCGGCATGAAGGGCTCGATCTATCCCGAGTACGTCTGCCTCGCGCACGCGGCGCGCGCGCTCGGGCGGCCGGTGAAGTGGACCGACGAGCGCTCGGGCTCCTTCCTTTCCGACCAGCACGGCCGCGACCACGAGATGACGGCGGAGTTGGCGCTGAGCGCCGAAGGAAGATTTTTAGCTGTAAGAATTACGGGTTACGGCAACGTCGGCGCGTATGTCGGCAGCGTCGCGCCGCAGCCGCCGACCATGAACGTGGGGAGGAACGTCACCAGCGTCTACCGCACGCCGCTCCTGGAGGTGTCGACCAAGGCCTGCCTCACCAACACCTCGCCGGTGAGCGCGTACCGCGGCGCCGGGCGGCCCGAGGCGAACTACTACATGGAGCGCCTGATCGACGAGGCGGCGCGCGAGATGGGCATCGACCGCTTCGAGCTCAGGCGGCGCAACCACGTCCCGGCCGACGCAATGCCGTACAAGGCGGCGTCGGGCATGACCTACGACAGCGGCGACTTCGGCGCCATTTTCCGCGAGGCGCTGAAAGCCGCCGAGGGTTTTGAACAGAGAAAGACAGAATCGAAGGCGCGCGGCAAGCTGCGCGGCCTCGGCATCGGCAGCTACCTCGAGGTCACCGCGCCGCCGAACAAGGAGATGGGCGGCCTGAAGTTCGAGGGAAGTGGGATAAACGATACATCCATCACTCTGATCAGCGGGACGCTCGACTACGGGCAGGGACACGCGGCCGGGTTCGCGCAGGTATTGGCTTCAAGACTGGGAATCCCGTTCGAGCGCATAAGGCTGGTTCAATCCGACTCCGACCAGCTCGTGTTCGGCGCCGGCACCGGGGGCTCGCGCTCGATGATGATGGGCGGCGCGGCGATCGTGCAGGTGTCCGACCTCGTCATCCAAAAGGGAAAAGAGCTTGCGGCGCAGGCACTGGAGGCCGCGGCGGCCGATCTCGAATTTTCAAACGGAAAGTATGTGGTTGCCGGCACCGATCGCTCGGTCACGCTGATGGAGCTCGCGGCGAGATATCCGGGCCAGCTCGACACGACGCACGTCACCGAGGTGATCCCGTCGGCTTTCCCCAACGGCTGCCACGTCGCCGAGGTCGAGATCGATCCCGACACCGGGGTGGTCGAGGTGGTGCGCTACAACTCGGTGAACGACTTCGGCACGGTGGTGAATCCGCTGACGGTCGAGGGCCAGGTGCACGGCGGTGTCGTGCAGGGCATCGGCCAGTGCCTGATGGAGAACGCGCGCTACGACGAAAGCGGCCAGCTCGTCACCGGCTCCTTCATGGACTACGCGCTGCCGCGCGCGGAGGACGTGCCGGCGCGGATCGGCTGGTCGAGCCATCCCGTGCCGGCTACCACCAACCCGCTCGGCGCCAAGGGCTGCGGCGAGGCCGGCTGTGCCGGCGCGATGACCTCGGTGATGAACGCGATCGTCGACGCGCTGCGTCCGCTCGGCATCCGGCACTTCGACATGCCGGCGAGCCCGCAGCGCGTCTGGGAAGCGATCCGGAAAGCGCGACCCTAGCCGTCGGTCACTGCGTGTCGTCCGGCCCGGCCTGGCGCGACTCCCAGTCGTTCAGCTGCTTCTCGGCTTCGTCTTTCGCGATGCCATAGGAGTTCTGGATCTTGCCGACCAGCTGGTCGCGGTCGCCGGCGATGCGCTCCAGGTCATCGTCGGTGAGCTTTCCCCACTTCTCTTTCACTTTTCCTTTCATCTGCTTCCAGTTGCCTTCGATGCGATCCCAGTTCATGACGAGCTCCTTGCGGTTGCACTGCGGACAACGCGTTCCTTATACCGGCAGCCGCGCCCGCGCGATGCCGCGAGGGATCGATGGACGAGGTCGCAGGAACGACGACGTCTCGGGCGATAACATGCGCGCATGACGCTGCCCAGCGATTTCGTCCGCGCCATCACGCCGGAGGCGCTGAACGCGCTCGACATCCGCCGCTACGAGGGCGAGGTGCTGATCGTCGCGAACGAGGCGGATGCGGCGCGCGCGGCGGAAGATTTCGCCGCCGAGCGCGTGGTCGGCTTCGATACCGAGACGCGGCCGTCGTTTCGCGTCGGCGAGAGCCATCCGCCGGCGCTGGCGCAGATCGCCACGGCGCGCGCGGTGTATCT
>DATDCR010000105.1:0-16755 GCA_036524215.1 Burkholderiales bacterium | reverse complement strand
CGCTTCCGACTGTCCGGCGGCGGCGATGTCATTGATCGCCTGGGTACGGCCGGCATTGAAGATCGGCATCGCGAGCAGAGCCGCCGCGTTGCTGAAGCGCGCCGGGCCGATGTCGCTGCCGTTGAGCTCGAACCTTTCGCGGCCGTAGGCGGCGCTCAGGAAAAGCCGCGGAAACCATTCCGCTTTGGCCTGCTGCCGGCGCGCATTGGCGGCGTCGAGCTCCGCTCGCACCGCCAGAAGATCGGGCCGCCTTTCCAGCAGTGCCGCGGGCTGGCCGGGGCGAGCCGCCGGAACGGTGAGCGCGGCGCTCGAAGGCACGATGGCCGCGGCATTGAATGCCTGGTCGCCGATCAGCACCGCGATGCGGTGGCGGGAGACGGCGACGAGCGTCTCGAGATGCGGGATCTGAGCGCGCGTGCGCGAAGCCTCGGTCTGCGCGCGCTCCACGTCGAACGCCGTGGCGAGGCCGACGCGCTGGCGCGCGGTGACGAGGCGCAGCGTCTCGTCCTGCGCGGCGGAAATGGCGCGCACCGTCTCGAGCTGGCGCAGCGCTCCGCTGAGGACGAAGTAATTCGACGCGACGTCGGTCATGACCAGAAGCCGTACGCCGCGCTCGCCGTATTCGGCGGCCATCGTGTCGGCGGCGGCCGCAGCCGCACCGGCCCGCAGGCGCCCGCTGATGTCGACTTCCCACGCGACATTGAGGTTGGCATTGACCGACTTCACGTCCGCCGCCGGCGGCGCGACCTGCTTAATCGACGAGTTGTATCCCGTCCTGTAGTCAGCGGCACCGGCGCCCGCTGAAACGCTCGGCCAGAGCCATGAGCGGCTGATCGTCTCGCCGGCACGCGCGGCGCGCACGCGCGCGGCGGCGATCTTCAGATCGCGGTTCTCGCGCGCGGCGCGGCGCACGAGGTCGGAAAGGATCGGATCGGCATAGCCTTCCCACCAGGCGAGCTCCGGCTCATCGGTGGAGTCAACCGCCGCAGCGAACCGGCCGGGTACGTCGACGGCGGGCTTCAGCACGGGAGCCGAACAAGCGGCCAGCGCAAGCGAGAGGGAGAGAACGATTAGGCGTGACATGAGCTCAGCGTAGTGGAGGTCGGCGGCACAGTCGTCAGGGAACCGTCGCCGTTTGGTTGGGATATCGATATCAGCCTGCGCGCGGCTACGCACGCAGCCGCATCGACTCGAGCTCGGCGCGGCACGTCTCGCCGAACGTGCGCAGCGGATCGGCTTCCTCCGAACGCGCGAACGCGCGCAGCTCGTCTACCGTGAGGTTCCTGGAGAAGTATTGCTCCGTGATGCGCGCGACGAGCCGCTCCGCTTCGGCGAGGACGGCGGGTGTGGCCGTCAGCCGGATGCGGTTGACGAGCGCATAGATCGGCAGCAGCGTGTCCGGCTTCTCCAGCGTGTGCAGGAATGCGTCCATGATCAGCCGCGCGCACTCGGCGATGAATTCGCCGTAGAGCGCCTCGCGCTTGCGAATCTCGTCGCGCACGAGCTCGCGCCTGCCGAGCGTCTTTTGCGCGACCCAGGTCGTCGCTACCGTGGCCGAGCCGCCGATGAGCGAGCCGAGCAGGCCGGCGGTCATGCTGACGAGCGGAGCGTCCATCTCTTACGCGCGCGTCCATTTCCCGAGCTCGGGAAAGGATTTCGCCAGCCGCTCGATGATGTAGTCCTCGATCGCCGCGGCCTGCGCCTGCCCGAACGAGTCGACCGCTTTTTCGCGTATCCCCAGGTGCAGCATGAGCAGGTCGTGGAGCTTGCGAAACGCCAGGGGGTTCGATGCTCCGCACAGGGAGGCGTCGCCTTTCAGCACGCGTCGAATCACGCCGGGCTCGAGGATCTTCACCTCGCAGAGGAGCGCCAGCTTGGCGATCTCGCGGTCAACCTCCTCGAGGTCCTCCGTCCACAACAGGCGATACGTCGGGTCCATCGGTAGGTCCTTCGGAGCGCTCATGACTTGCCTTCGGCGCTCGCCTTCAGGTCGTCGGCAATGGATTTGAGGAGCTCACCGCCGGAGCCGAAGTCGTGCCCTTGACCGGTGACCAGGTTCTCCACGCGGCCGACCAGTGCACCAGGCGGCACGTCGCTGCGCAGCTTCACCACGTAGGCACGCCGGCTCGGGTACTTCGATTCATTGTTGAGCGGCAACGGCAACCTCGGCAGAGAGGACGCGCACGGCGTGCGACGCCGCAATCCATTCCTCATTGGTCGGCTCCACCGCCACGAGCACACGGCTTGCCGGGGTGGATATGGTCGGGCCATTGGCAGCGTTCGCCTCGGCGTCGAGCCCGAGCCCCAGCCAGGCGAGCGCCGCGCAAATACGCTCGCGCAGCACCGCGCTGTGCTCGCCGACGCCAGCGGTGAAAGCCAGCATGTCGAGTCCGCCCAGCACCGCAGTGAGCGCGCCGATCTCGCGCACGATGCGCCTCACGTAGAGCTCCAGCGCCGCGCGCGCCCGGGGATTCGCGGCCTCTGCTTCGAGCAGCGCCTTTGCGCTCGCGGAAACGCCGGACACGCCGAGCAGGCCGGACTCGCGATAGAGAAGACGCTCCAGCTCACCCGCGCCGAGCTTTTCCGCCTGCATGAGATACAGCAGCACCCCGGGGTCGAGCGAGCCGCAGCGCGTGCCCATCATCAGGCCTTCGAGCGCGGAAAAGCCCATCGTGGTGGCCGTGCTTCTCAGCTCGTGCATGGCGCACAGGCTTGCGCCGCTGCCAAGGTGCGCCACGATTGTGCGCCCGCGCGCGGCCGCGCCGTGCCGCTCGGCAAGCGCGACGCTCATGTACTCGTAGGACAGCCCATGAAAGCCGTAGCGCCGCACGCCGCGCTCCCAATACGCGTGCGGCAGCGCCAGCATTTGCTCGACCTGCGGCAGCGTGCGATGGAACGCGGTATCGAAACACGCGACCTGCGGCATCTCCGGCAGCTCCGCGAGCAGCAGCTCAATCGCCTGGAGCGCGAAGGGCTGATGCAGCGGCGCGAGCGGAATGTAGCTTTTCAGCTCCGCAAGCACGGCGGCGTCGACGCGCACCGGCGCTGCGTACTTCGCGCCGCCATGGACGACGCGGTGCACGATCGCCGCCGGCGGCTGCCCGCCGGTTTGCCTGACGACGCGGGCGCGGACCTCCTGCAGCGCGGCCTGATAAGGCTTGTCCTTGCCGACGCCATCGACACTGCCGCCCCACAGCGGCTTTCGCGGCAGGGGCCGGCGGCTCGCATCGAACAAGGCGAACTTGATGCTGGACGAGCCGCAATTCAAGACGAGGATCGGCTCGCTCATGCGCTCGCCTCCGCGGCTTCCTTGCGCGCCGGTGCGGCGACCACCGGCGGTCGCGCCGGCTGGCGAGCCGCCACGAGAGCAATGCCGCACGACGCGATGCGCGCCTCGCGCGTATCGGCGCGGCTCGTGAGAACGATGGGCACGCGCGCCCCGAGCACGATGCCCGCGGCCGCCGCGCCGCCAAGGTATTCGAGCTGCTTGGCGAGCATGTTGCCCGCCTCGAGGTCGGGAACGATCAGGATGTCGGCGGCGCCGGCGACCTCCGAGACGATGCCCTTGGTGCGCGCGGCGGCGGCGGACACCGCGTTGTCGAAAGCGAGTGGGCCGTCGAGCACGGCGCCCGAGATCTGCCCGCGGTCGGCCATCTTGCAGAGCGCCGCCGCATCGAGCGTCGCCGGCATGTTCGGGTTGATCGTCTCGACGGCGGCGAGAATCGCGACGCGCGGCCGGGCGACGCCGAAGGCATGCGCCAGGTCGACGGCGTTGCGCACGATGTCGGCCTTGTCGCGCAGCGTCGGCGCTATGTTGATCGCCGCGTCCGTGATGATGAACGGTCGCGGGTAGGCGGGCGTCTGCATGACGAAGCAATGGCTCATGCGCCGCTCGGTGCGCAGGGCACTCTTGACGACGGCGGCCATCAGCTCATCGGTGTGCAGGCTGCCTTTCATGAGCGCTTCCACCTCGCCCTTGAGCGCGAGTTCCACGGCGCGCGCCGCGGCGGCTTCGCTGTGCGGCACGTCCACGATGGCCAGCTCGCCGAGCTTGATGTTCGACTGCTGCGCGACGGCTTCCAGACGCGCGCGCGGGCCGACCAGTACCGGGTCGATCAGCCCGGCCGCCCTCGCGTCAAGCGCGGCGCCGAGGCTCACGGCATCGCACGGGTGGACCACCGCGATCTTCAGGCGGCCAAGCGGCCGCACGTACTGCAGCAGCCGCACCAGCTCGTCGCCGTGCTGCAGCTGGATGCGCACCTGCGGCAGAGTGCCGCGCGCACGCTCGATGCGCTCGGCCGGGGCGATCACGCTCGCCTCGCCGGAGATCACCGTCTTGCCCTCCTGGTTCGTGCACATGCAGTCGATCGCCAGGCGGCGCTTTGCCTCGTCGCGCGAGGCGACGACGACCGAGATCGTCAGCGTGTCGCCGACGCGGACCGGGTTATGGAATTTCAGCGTCTGGCCGAGGTAGATGGTGCCCGGGCCGGGCAGCCGCGTGCCGAGCACCGCGGAGATCAGCGCCGCTCCCCACATGCCGTGCGCGATGACACCGTGGAAGCGCGTCGACTCGGCGAACTGCGGGTCGATGTGCTGCGGGTTGATGTCGCCCGACATGGCGGCGAAAAGCTGGATGTCCGAGGCCGTCAGCGTGCGCTCGATGCTCGCCCGGTCGCCAACCTTGATCTCGTCGAAGGTACGGTTACGCAGGACCTCGAGGTCCTCTGTGTCGAAGGTGCTGGTGGTCATGCTCGGCTCCTGATCAGGCAATGTTGTGAAGGCCGGCGTCGATGTAGACCACGTCGCCGGTCATCGCCGACGAAGCCGGCATGGCGAGGAAGGCGACGACACGGCCGATCTCGGCGATGTCCACGAGGCGCTGCCCCGGGGCGCGTTTCACCGCCATCTCGATCAGCTCGTCAAAGTGCGCGATGCCGCTCGAGGCGCGCGTGCGCAGCGGCCCCGGCGACACGGCGAAGACGCGAATGCCGCGCGGCCCGAGCTCCTTCGCGAGATAGCGCACCGAGGCCTCGAGCGCCGCCTTCACCGGGCCCATGACGTTGTAGTTGTTCACCACCTTGTCCGCGCCGTAGTAGCTCATGGTGATCAGCGTGCCGCCCTCGGTCATCAGCGGCTCGGCGAAGCGCGCCATCTCCAGGAACGAATGGCAGGACACCTGCATCGCCTGGAGGAAGCCGGCCTGCGAGCAGTCGACGACGCGCCCGTGCAGATCCTCGCGCGGCGCGAAGGCGATCGAATGGATGGCGAAATCGAGCCGGCCCCAGTCGGCGCGGACGCGATCGAACACCGCCTGCATCTGCCCCGGCTGCGTGACGTCGAGCGGCAGCAGCAGCGATGCGTCGATCTTCTCGGCGAGCGGCGCGACGTACTGTTTCGCCTTGTCGTTCAGGTAGGTGAGCGCGAGATCGGCGCCGAAGGCGCGCAGCTTCACCGCGCAGCCGTACGCGATGCTGTCGGCATTCGCCACCCCGATCACGATGCCGCGCTTGCCTTTCAGCATCTCGCCGACGCGCGAGCTGGGGTCCCACACGATGGGCAGAGGATCGGCGGCCTTGTGCGCAGCCGCCAGGATGGGAGTCTCGGTCATGGCCGGCCTCACCGCTCGAGGACGTAGCGGCCAGGCGCGTCGCCCAGCACACCATCCCCGCGCACGCCCATGCGTGGCGGCCTGACCGCGGCGCCGGAATGTGCGCGCAGCCACTCGTGCCAGGCGGGCCACCACGAGCCCTCTTTGCGCGGCGCCTCGGCGAGCCAGCGATCGGGATCGTTGCGGGCGTTCGCCTGGCCCGTGAATGCCGCGGTCCTCAGGAGCTGGTAGTGCCGCCTTGGCGTGCCCGGCGGGCTCACGACGCCGGCGTTGTGGCCGCCGCTCGTCAGCACGAACGTGATCTCGGCGGGAGTCAGGTAATGCAGCTTGTAGACCGAGCGCCAAGGCGCGACGTGGTCGGTCAGCGTGCCGAGCAGGAACACTGGCACCTTGATTTCGGCGAGCGCGACCGGCCGGCCGCCGACGCGATAGCGGCTCTGGGCGAGGTCGTCGTGCAGGAAGAGACCCCGCAGGTACTGCGAATGCATGCGCGCCGGTAG
Source organism: Burkholderiales bacterium (assembly GCA_036524215.1). Classification (GTDB taxonomy): domain Bacteria; phylum Pseudomonadota; class Gammaproteobacteria; order Burkholderiales; family SG8-39; genus SCGC-AG-212-J23. The sequence goes on along the minus strand of DATDCR010000105.1, from coordinate 10,647 downwards.
CCGCGTCGCATCGGCGTTCCATGCCATGAGGTCGTTCATGCCCGGTGCCTCCCCGAGCAGGTACTGGTTGACCAGGCGCGACCAGAGCAGGTCGTTGGAGCGCAGCAGCTGGAATGCGCCGCCCATCTGGAAGCCGGTGAGATAGCCGCTCTGCGCCATCTGCGCCTCGAGCAGGCTGACCTGAGCCTCGTCGATGAACAGGCCGAGCTCGCCCGGTTCGCTGAAATCAGTCTGCGCGGCGAGCAGGGTCAACGAGGCGAGGCGATCATCCCCGTCGCGCGCCATCGCCGCCGCGCCGATCGCGAGCAGGGTGCCGCCGAGGCAATAGCCGAGCGCGTGCACCTTCCCGGGAACGATTTCATGCATCGCGTCGAGCGCCGCACCGAGGCCAAGGCGCAGGTAATCATCCATCCCGAGGTCGCGCTCGTCCGCCGTCGGGTTCTTCCATGAGATGCAGAACACCGTGTGGCCCTGGTCGACGAGATACTTGACGAGCGAGTTCGACGGCGAGAGATCCAGGATGTAGTACTTCATGATCCAGGCCGGCACCAGCAGGATCGGCTCGGGGCAGACCTCCGGTGTGCTCGGCGAGTACTGGATCAGCTCGATCAGCCGGTTCTTCAGCACCACCTTGCCAGGCGTGACGGCGACGCTGCCGCCGACGGCGAACTTCTCGGCGCCCGGCGGCGGCAGCCCCGCCGCCAGCCGCTGCAGGTCGGCGCCGTAGTTCTGCGCGCCGCGCACCAGGTTCATCCCGCCCTCGGCGAAGGTTCTTTGCATCGCCACCGGGTTGGTGAAGAGATTGTTGCCCGGCGAAGCGAGGTCGAGCCACTGCCGCGCGGCGAACGACACGAGGTCCTCGTGCTTGCGCTCGACACCCAGCACGCCGCGCGTGGCGGCTTCCCACCATTGCTCGTACATCAGAAACGACTGGTGCAGCACGTTGAACGGCCAGTGCAGCCATGCTTCGTCCTCGAAGCGCCGGTCGCGGGCCGGCGGTTTGACGTGCCGGCGTGTCTCGCCCGTTCCGGCCAGCATGCACTCGAGGTCGTAGCGAGCGACTTGTCCCGCGTACTCGAGCGCGAGCAGGCCGAGCTCCATCTGCTTGCCCGGCGACACAGCGAGATTGATCGCCCAGTCGCCCGCGGCGAGCAGCGCCGAGGCGACCGACAGGCTGCCGCTCTGGCGGCCGAGCGCGGCGCGCACATTGCGGTCGATGTCGTTCCCGGCGATAGGAGAGGTTGCAAGGGAGACCGGCGGCTGCGAGAGGTCCATGGCGTTTTCCTAGAGAGCGGGAGCGGCTTCCTTCACGCGCGCCGGGGCGCGCAGCGCCTTGCGCACGCGCTTCAACATCGCCTGCTGCTGCGGCGTCAGGCCGTCGTGCCGGACACGCGGATCGTTTTCCAGCCGCTCGAGCAGCGCGAGGAGTCGCTCGCGATCCTTGCGATCGGGCAGCAGCGCGGGCAGCGTGGCGATCGCCTTCTCCGTCTCGTAGGTGGCGATGATTTCCTGCTCGCCCGCCACGCGGCGCATCTGCTCGAGCGACAGCGCGGGCAGGAACTCCTTGTAGTCCTTGACCATCTGCTGCCCGCCTTCAAGGCGCGACAGGGGCACGTCACCGTGCTTCGTGACCAGAAAGCCGATCCGCGCGAACGCTTCGGGGTAGCCGCCCTTGGCGATCGACCCGAGGGCCTCCTTCACCACCGGCAACTCGCGCGGGTCGACGACCGGCGCTGCAGGCGCCTCGGCTGCCTCCCGGTCGGCGATGTAGAGCGAGAAGAGATTCCCATAGACGTGGAAGAACAACGCCTCGACGAGCGCGTCTCGCAGCGCGCGGTGATACTCGAGCGCGGCGCTCGCGAGCTCGGCAAGGCTCGCCTCGGCCCGGCGCAGCGGATGGTCCGCGGCGAGCGGCTGACGCTTCTCCTTCACGAATTGCGCGGCGCCGGGCAGCCAGGCGAGCCAGGGATTGAAATCCGAGAACGCCCAGCGCTGCACGCGCAGCGGATGGAACCGCCGCAGGCTGCTCGCGAGAAATTCGTCGGCGGCGCTCTGAATGAAAGGCTGCGCAAAGAGCTCGTAGGCGCGCTGGTTGAATTCCGAGACCGCGGCGACGGCCTCGAAAGGCTTCTCGTCGATGCGCTCGTGCCGGTTCAGGCGCGCGACCACGTCTTCCAGCCGCAGCTCGTGGAACTCGACCTCGTAGTCGATTTCACCGCCGGCCTTGCGCTCGTGAATCTCCATGCCATAGAGCCCGGGCGGCAGCAGCTCGATCGACTTCATCACCGATACGATCTGCGTGTACTCCTTCTGCGCCACCTTGCCGGAGACGAAGATCCCCAGGTGCCCGACCTCCTCGTGCATCAGGCCGACGATCACCTGGCCGCGCGCCTTGATCTCCTCTGTCGAGCCGTAGACGTCGGCCACCCAGTTGAACGCCTGCTGCGGCGGCGTGATGTTGTCGCCGAGCGATGCGAACATGATGATCGGCGAGCGGATCTCGCGCAGGTCGAACCCACCGCTGCCGCGCGGCCCGGATTTCACCTCGCCCGACCAGAGCCGGTTGCCGACGAAGAGGTTGCGCGTGATCCACTCGATCTCCTCGCGGTTCATGAGGAAGTAGCCGCCCCACCACCGCTCGAACTCGAGGAAGCGCGCCGACTCGGTTTCGGCATTCGCGAAGAGCTTGTAGTACTTGTCGACGAACGTGTTGGCGGGATTCAGGTACTCGAAGTTCTGCACCAGGTGCGCGCCGTCGAATCTTCCGTTGCCGAGATCCGCGGAGAGCGAGGAGAGCCACGTTCCACCGAGGATGCCGCCGGCGTAGCGCATCGGGTTGTCGCCTTCACCCTCGCGCCAGGCGCCGCCCCAGTAGGACATCGGCGCGCCGACGATGACGAGCGGCCCGGTCTCGGCGGGCTCGGAGGCCGCGAGCATCATCGCGGCCCAGCCCCCTTGGCAGTTGCCGATAATCGCGGGCTTCGGGCTTTGCGGATGCAGCGCGCGCACCTTGTGCACGAACTCGCGCTCGGCTGCACACACGTCGAGCAGCGTCTGACCTGGCTCCGGGTCGCGGTAGAACACGACGAAGTACACCGGGTGTCCCGCGCGCAGCGCCACCCCCACCTGCGAGTCGTCCTTGAAGCCGCCGATGCCGGGCCCGTGGCCGCCGCGCGGGTCGATGACGATGTAAGGTCGCCGGCTCGCGTCGATCGTCACGCCCTCGGGCGGGATGATGCGCAGCAACGCGTAGTTCACCGGCGTCTGGAGCGTGCGTCCGTCGAGCACGGTTTCGTACTTGAAGTGCAGCACCGGCGGCTGTCCCTGCTGCACATGCTCGAGGTAGTTGTTGCCGCGCTGGCGCAGCGTGTCCCAGAAGAGCACGGCGCGTTGCGTGCAGTCGATCGCGTACTGCGGCCACGCCCACCAGGCGGCCGCGGGCTGCAGGTCTTGGAGTGCTTTTTGCGTGCGCTCGCGCAGGCGTTCCGTTGCCGTTTGCAGCCGGTTCTGCAGCACGCGCGTGATGCGTTCGGAGATGTCGATGCTGCGGACGGCTTTGTCGCCTATGGACATGGAACTCTCAGTGGATGGTTGGCGGTGAGTGGTGCGCCCACGTTATCGACCGCGCCGCGCCAAGTCGTCATGGAAGGGTCGGCATTCGGTCGGCGTCGCCTCGACCAGCACGTCGGCGAAACGTGCCAGCGCCTCGGTCGTCGCGACGGCGACCGACGCCGGCGTCGCGCTCGCCAGCGGCACATCCAATTGGGCACGACCGGCACGGCTGCCCTCGCCGCGCGCGCAGGAGAAAAACCATCGCCCGTCCAGGTGCAAGGCGCTTCCTTGCGGATCCAGCGCGACGAACTCGACCGTCAGATCGGCGTCGGGAACGCGCCGCTCGCCCGCCATCAGGACGCGCGAAGCTTCCAGGCGCTGCGAAAGCGCATCGCGCAGCACCCGGGCGACGCCCGCCGATGGGCGCTCTGCCCATTCGGTGTTCTTCGACACAGTGAGCGCGCTGCCGTCGCGGCCGATGACGACCGGGAAACCGTCGAGATAACCGGGAACCGTCACCTCGCGAAGGAGCACGGTCGCGCCGGCGGCCGTGCTATGCGTGCCGGCAGGCGGCGCGCTCGGCAGGGCGACGAGCGCCACCGGCGACGAGGCGCAGGCCGCGAGCGCCATCAGGAAGACTCCAGCAGCGGCTAGCCTCACGGTCATCTCCCGCGTACCAGCACCGCCGGATCACGGTCCACGCGCTCCGCCAGGCTGCGCAGGCGCGCGGAGCTCACGGCGAGATCGTCGACGGCGCGCCGCACCTGGATCGCGGTGTCGCCGTGCGGATCGACGAGCGCGTGCACGCCATCCAGGTTGGCGTCCGCCTTCTCGAGCGTCTGGCGTAGCGCGGCGAGCGTGCTCGCGCCGTCGCGGTCCAGTGTCGTCACGAGCGAGCGCGTCGCAGCGAGCGTCTCCTGCAGCGACCCGGAGCTCGCGCGGACTTCGCGCTCCGCGGTGTCCAGCGCGCGTTCCATTGAGGCGGCGATCGCAGGCAGCCGGTCGAGGCTGTGGGCGAGGCGCGGATTGCGCAGCAGCGCTTCCACCGAGTTCAACGTCCGCTGGAGCGAGTCGAGGACGGCGACGACGTCGACCGTCTCGAGCTGCTTCGTCAGGCTGTCGAGCTGGCCGGGGACGCTCGGCACCTCGGGGAGCGCCGTGTCCCCCAGCCGCAGCAATTCGGCTCCCGGGCGAAAGGCAAGCTCAACGCTGAGCAAGCCGGTGACGAAGCTTTGCTTCACGAGCTGGGCGGTGAGGCCCTCCTTGACCAGCGAAGGAATTAGCGGGCCGTCGCTCGGTAGCTGTGCGCCGTACACCGTCAGTGTTTGCGGCACCAGCTCCATGTTGACCTGGATGATCGACTGCCCGGAGCGCGGATTCACGCGCACGCCGATCGATTTCACCTCGCCGACGGGGACGCCGCGGAAGGTGACCGGCGCGCCGACGCGCAACCCGGCGACCGAGGCGTCGAAAAAGCTGACGACCGCGATGTGCTGCTTGCGCAGCATGCTGCCGCCGAAAAAGAGCACGCCCGCCACGATCAGCACGAACGCGCCGAGGACGAAGACGCCGATCAGCGCCGCGTTCGGCCGCTTCATGCCGCCACCCGCGAGAGGAAGTCGCGCACCTTGCGGCTTTGCGCCGAGCGCGCCAGCTCGCACGGAGCACCGAGCGCGACCGGCCGGTGGGCCTCGCCATCCAGGAACAGCATGCGATCGGCGATGCGAAAGAGGCTGTCGAGCTCGTGGGTGACGATCACCACCGTGATGCCAAGCCCGTCGCGCAGGCTCAGGATCAGCTCGTCGAGCCGCCGCGAGGCAAGGGGGTCCAGCCCGGCAGAGGGCTCGTCGAGAAACAGGACCGCGGGGTCGAGCGCCAGCGCGCGCGCAAGCGCCGCGCGCTTGCGCATCCCGCCGCTCAGGCTCGCCGGGTAGCGGTGCTCATCGCGCGCGAGTCCGACCAGCTCCAGCTTGAAGCGCGCGAGCGCCTGTCGCGTTGCTCGGGGAAGCTGGCCCTGCAGGTCCATGGGCAGCATGACGTTCTCGAGCACCGTCATGGAGCTCCACAGCGCGCCGTTCTGGAACAGAACACCGAAAGACGAGCCGTCGCGGAAGGTGGTGTGACCGCTTCGCGCCGGCATCAAGCCGATCATCGTTCTGAGCAGCGTGCTCTTGCCCGAGCCGCTGTCGCCGACGATTGCGAATATCTCGCCCTGGCGGATCTCGGCGCGAATGCCGCTCTGCACTTCGTCTGCGCCGTGGCCGATGGCGAGGTCTACGATCGAGATCATGGTCAGACCTTGAGGGCATTCGCGCACAGCGCGAACACCGCATCGAGCGCAATGATCCCGACGATGGAGCTGACGACGGCCGAGGTGGTGGCGATTCCCACGCCAGCCGCGCTGCGAGAGGCGCGCAGGCCGTAATGGCAACCGATGAGCGCTACCAGGCCGCCGAACACGAACGCCTTCAAGGCGCCGATCACGAAATGCGCTTGCGCTATCGCATGCTGTGTCTGCGCGAGGTACGCGCTCGGCGATACGTCGAGGACCGGCATGGAGACTGCCATGCCGCCGGCTAGCGCGAAGACGCAGCCATAGACATAAAGCAGCGGCATCAGCAGGCTCAATGCGACGACGCGCGGTAGCACGAGGAACTCGGCTGCCGAAACGCCGAGCGCCGTAAGCGCGTCGACCTCCTCGTTGGCCTGCATGGTCGCAATGCGGGCCGCGAAGCTGGCGCCGGTGCGACCGGCGAGCACGATAGCGACCAGGATCGCGGTCAATTCGCGCACGGAGGCAATGCCGACAAGGTTGGCGACATAGATGCCGGCGCCGAACGCCTTGAGCTGTATGGCGCCGACGAAGGCGAGGATCGCCCCCATCAGCAGGTTCACGAGCGCCACGATCGGCAGAGCCCGGCTGCTCGACTCGGCGAGCACCTCGAGCACCTCGGCGCCGCGAACCTTTGCGCGTGCGGTGAATAACCGCGGCAGGAGAAGGACCACCTCGCCAAGCAGCGTGACGAATGCGAAGGCGTTGCCGAGAGCATTCAGCGTGCGCCAGCCGACCCGCTCGGGGAAGCCCGAGCGCCCGGCACGGCCTGGAGCAACGGCAGCAGGCGCCGCGCGCGCAAGCCCGAGCAGCTTCTCGAGTGCGCGCGGCAGTCCTTCGATCGCGATGCGCTGCCCGCACGGTTCGAGCTCGCGCGCGAGCCGGGCAAAGAAGGCGGCATCGTGGGTATTCCAGCGCCAGCCCGGGGACGACTCCACACGTACTTTGGCGAAGGACCGGCCAGGCTCCAGACCGAGCTCCGCAAGCGATTGCGCGAGCCAGGCGACATCGATGCCGCGTTCCGGCATCGTCATCACCAGCTCGCCGCCTTCGCATTTGAACAAGGCGGCCATGTCAATGCAGCGATTCGAGGTAGTCGAGCAAGGGCTCGAGCTGCGCAGCGTCGACCACCCTGGTGGGCATCAAGGTGCCCGGGATCGCGTGCGGTGGATCCGAGAGGAAGCGGCGCAGCGATGCGCGATCCCAGACGATGCCGGAGTCCATCAGCGCGCGGGAGTGCAGTCCCGACCGCTGCGTCCCGGCCGTCGTGCCGATGATGCCGGCGAGGCTCGGGCCGAGCGGCGAATCCGCCGCCGCGGTGCCCCCGTGACAGGTGCGGCAGCGCAGCTCGTACACCTCACGGCCCGATGCCGGTTCGTCAGCGAAAGCGCCGCCGAGCATACCGGCGAGAGCGAGGGCGACGCAGGCTCGTGCGGCAAGGCGCTCCAGCGTGGCTGCGACGGCGGAGGCGAGAGCGCTCATGCGTGCTCCTGCAGCCATTAGCGGCCCACTGCGGCGGGCGTTTCGCCCGCCGCAGTCGCCAGGTCCAGTCCTTCGGGCTTCCAGGCGCCCCACTGAAGCGGCGAACCGGCGTTTCCGTACACCGCGTGGCGCATTGCCCAGTCGCGATCGGCGAGGCGCTCGGCGCGAAGTCGCTGCAGTTCGGCGTATTCATCGGCGCCGCCGACATACATGCAATGACAGAAGTCGGGATCGGCGAAGGTGTACGTCGCGCCGGTCTGTACGAGCTGCCGGGCCGGCAGACCCGGCCGGTCGAGCGGCGCGCGCTGGAAGCCGGCTTGCGCGAGGATCTCCTCGGAATCGGCGGCCATTTGATTGCGCATCGCGGCGCAGCCGGCAAGGGCCACGGCGAGGATCAGGGCGGCATATTTCTTCATAGCTTTTCTCTGCGGGGAAGTTGAAGGATTCTTGCGGCGCCGGCACCGACGTCACACGGCTGGCCCAGCGCCCTGCGTATGCGCTCGAACGTCGCCTGAACATCCGTGGAATGGCTGGGCGTATAGCGGAACGTCGCGTCGAGGATGCTCTTCGATGGACGCCGTGCATTGGATGGCGGTCGCATGAGCACAGCCTAGGGCGCGCGCCCCACGGAGTCGTCAGCGAAGCGTCGGAATTCGGTCGGGATGCGGCTCGCGTCGTGACAAGTCCGCACGATCCGGACCGAATCCCGACGGTTCTGTTACGACTCCGCCGGGCTCACTTCCTAGCATGGCGAAATGGACCTCAACCCAAGCGCGCGCTCGTTCTACGCCGCTCTGATCCTCGCGCTCGCGGCATGGGTGCTGCACGGCTTCATCGAAGCGTTGCTCGCGGCATGCATCATCGCGGTAGCCAGCTGGCCGCTCTATCGCGGGTTTACGGCGCGCATGCCGCGCCGCATGGCGCGGTCCATGACCGCCCTCATCTTCACCGCACTCATGGCGCTCTTCGTGCTGGCGCCGCTGATATTCGCCTTTGCCGCCCTGGTAGCCGAAGCGCACGCCACGCTGCTCGCGGTTGCTGCCGCCGACCAGAGGGGCATAGCGCCTCCAGCGTGGCTCGCACACGTCCCGCTCGCCGGCCCCTGGCTTGCCCTGCGTTGGGCGAATGGCATCTCGCATCCGGGTGCGCTCTCGCTCTGGCTCGAGCGCGCGGAGCCGGCATCGCTTCTTGCGTGGGCCCAGGCGCTCGGGCAGTTCACCGCCCGTCACGCCTTTATCGTCCTCTTCACGATCCTCCTTCTCGTCTTTCTCTATCAGGAGGGTGAATCGCTGGCGCAGGCTCTGAAGAGCGCGCTTCGCCAGCGCGTCGGCGAGCGTGCCGAGCACTATCTCGATATTGCGACCCGCGCCGTGCGGGCAGCGGTGAACAGCATGCTTCTCGTCGGCCTCTTCGACGGCTGCGCCGCGTGGGGCGCGTACCGGCTCGCCGGCGTGCCGCACGCGCTGACGTGGGCCGCCATTACCGGCGCCCTTGGCCTCGTACCCTTTCTCGGCTACGTGGCTGTCGGCGCCCTTACCTTACAGCTCGGGATAGCCGGGGCGGCCGTGCCGGCGACCGGCGCCCTGATACTCGGCTCGCTGGTCCTCTTCCTCGGTGACAAGCTGGTGCGGCCAGCGGCGGCTCGAAACGGCACCCACCTTCCGTACGTGTGGGTCTTAATGGGCTGCCTCGGCGGCTTCGAGGTGCTCGGACTAGTGGGCCTTGTGGTCGGTCCAGTAGTCCTCACCGTTTCACGCGAGCTGTTGGCCAAGGGGTCATGAATACGCCCATCAACGAGCGCGTGCGCGAGGTGTTCGAGGAGTTCCCGCTGCTGATCAGCTTTTCGCTCGACAGACAGCTTTGCCTGTGCGACATCGAAGTCGACAGCTGGCCCGGCTGCCCGTGGAACGCCAGCGTCTACTGCGATATTGAAGGCATGCTCGCCGATGTGATCGGCGAAATCATCGATGACGGCGCCGCTGAAGAGCTGCGCGCACGTACCTTCGCGCGCTCGCTGCACTAGGACCGCACGTCCACTAGGACTTGGCGGGGACATTGGCAAGCGACTCCGCATCACAGGCCCCGGGCGATCTGCTTGGGCGCGGAGGTCTAGCATGTCCGTAAATTGGCTGTCGCCGCCGCTACCGAACCCGCTTTCTACAATTCCTACCAACGCTGACCATCGGGCGAAGATCGACCGGAAAGCGCGGGTCTACCGGCCGCTCGCGATGCGTCCTTCAGCGAGCAGGCCTTCGGCGGCGAAGATGCCGGACAGAATGGTGGGTGCAACGCCGTAACCGGGGTACGTGGACTGCCCGGCGAGGAAGAGGCCGCGAACGGGCGAGCGCTGAGGAAAAAGCTCTTGCGGTGGAACGTTCGGCGACAGGCCGTACAGGGCGCCTTCGTGCAGGTGCATCTGGTCGCGAAAGTCGTTCGGCGTCCTGACTCGCGAGACGGCGACATCCATGTCGTGAAGCCGGCGCAGGGTGCGAAGCGCGGACTCGGCGAGCTCTTCCTTGTCTGCCGCCTGCCATTTCTCCGCCGATGCGGCTGCCACCGGCACGAACATCTCGACGATGCTGCCGCCGGAAGCCGAGAGCTCCGGCAGCGCCACGGTGGGAACCGAGTACACCGGCCATGCGACTGCGCGAGGATCCTGGGCTACCACCTCGCGCTGGCGCTCCATCATTGGCAACACCATGTTCAGCAGCGCCTTGGGCTGCAGGCGGTTGCGCAATCCGAACTGCAGGCTGACCGAGCGGTGCGAAAGGCGCGCGCGCTCGATCCGGCGCCGTAACGGCGCCGGGACCTGCGCTCGCTCGACGAGCGAAGCGAACGTCGCCATCGGGCTCACCGTGGAGATGACGCCGGCCGCTTCAATGCGCTCGGGCTGGAGCCGCTCCTGGGCTATCTCGAAGCGCTGCGGCAAGGCGACTGAAGCTCGACCGAACGCACACGGTTCTCTGACGACTCGCGGGCGAGCGGCGGCTAACGTTGCGCTACGTCATCCAGCTACCAACGGACGCCATGACATCAACCCGACGCATTGCGACACTGGTCCTTCTAGCGGCGGTCTCCTTCCCCGCGGCGGCCGAAGACCCGGCGCGCGTGGTGATCGGCGCCGGCGTGACCGGCTTCGCGCGGCACAACGAGCAGGTGACCGAGACCACCGAGTTCGTGGACGTCGAGTACCGCGGCAGCACCGACCTCTGGCGCGGAGTCAAGCCGCTTGCCGGTGTCGGGATGACCACGCGTTCCTTGGCATACGCGCGAGCCGGTCT
>DATDCR010000104.1:0-1958 GCA_036524215.1 Burkholderiales bacterium | reverse complement strand
CGACGGCGGCATCGGCATGGACGCGACCGACATCCTGGCGATGCTGATCTACTGGATCGTGATCCTGACGGCGCTCCTCATCGGCTTCAACCTGCTCGGCCTCACGTACATTACTGAGCTGATCTCGCGCGTGCTGCTCTTCGTGCCGAAGGTGCTGGTGGCGGCGCTGATCCTCGCCTTCGGCGCCTACTTCGCGAGATTCGTCGGCCAGTCGATCTGCGCTTATCTGCGCAACGTGCACATGCAGGACGCCGACCTCCTCGGCAACCTCGCGCGCTACGCCATCCTCACCTTCGTCGTCCTGATCGCGCTCGACCAGGTCGGCATCGGCGGCGACATCGTGCGCCAGACCTTCCTCATCGTGCTCGCCGGCATCATCTTCGCGCTGGCGCTCGCCTTCGGCCTCGGCGGGCGCGAATGGGCGGCGGAGCTCCTCGAGCGCTGGTGGCCGCGCAAGAAGAAATAAACAGGGTCAGATCAACATTTCGGGAAAAGCTGATCTGACCCCCTTTTCCAGATCTCATGCGATGCCCTTCGGTGCCGAGGTATGCGGGGACGGCGTGCGCTTTCGCCTGTGGGCGCCGGCGGCGCGGCGCGTGGATCTGGTCATCTCCGAGACCATCAAGCCCCTGAAGGCGGTGGGCGGCGGCTGGTTCGAGCTCTTCGATGCCGATAGCGCGGCCGGCACGCTGTACCGGTACCGCATCGACGAGGACCTGCTCGTGCCCGATCCCGCCTCGCGCTTCCAGCCGCAGGACGTGGACGGGCCGAGCGAGGTGATCGATCCGGCGCGCCATGCATGGAAGGACGCCGGCTGGCGCAACCGTCCGTGGCCGGAAGCGGTGATCTACGAGCTGCATGTCGGCACATTCACTCCCGAGGGAACCTATCGTGCCGCCGCAGCGAAGCTCGCGCATCTGAAGGAGGTCGGCGTGACGGCCGTCGAGCTGATGCCGCTCGCGGATTTCGCCGGGAAGCGCAACTGGGGCTACGACGGCGTGCTGCCCTATGCGCCCGACTCGAGCTATGGAAGGCCGGAGGAGCTGAAGGCCTTGGTGGAAGCGGCGCATGCTGCCGGGCTGATGATCTTCCTCGACGTGGTCTACAACCACTTCGGCCCGAAGGGAAACTACCTCAGCCGCTACGCGCCGCAGTTCTTCACCGAAAAGCACCAGACGCCGTGGGGCGCAGCGATCGATTTCGGGAATCCCGCCGTGCGCGAGTACTTCGTCCACAACGTGCTCTACTGGCTCGACGAGTACGGCTTCGACGGCCTGCGTTTCGATGCCGTGCACGCCATCATCGATTCGAGCCCGCGGCACATCCTGGACGAGATCCGCGAGTCGGTGCCGGCGCGCAAGCATCTCGTGCTCGAGAACGACGCCAACCAGGCGCGCTTCGTCGGCCCTTCGAGATACAACGCGCAATGGAACGACGACTCGCATCACGCCTACCACGTGCTGGCGACCGGCGAGCGCGACGGCTATTACATCGCCTATGCCGACGCGCCTGCGCGGCACCTCGCGCGCTGCCTCGCGGAAGGGTTCGCTTACCAGGGCGAGGTGTCGCCGTTCAGCAAGGAAGTGCGCGGCGAGAAGTCGAGCCACCTGCCGGCGGCGTGCTTCGTCGACTTCCTGCAGAACCACGACCAGGTCGGCAACCGCGCCTTCGGCGAGCGGCTGCTCGCACTCTCCGACCAGGCCAGGCTGCGCGCGCTGAGCGCGATCCAGCTCCTCGCGCCCTCGCCGCCGCTCCTCTTCATGGGCGAGGAGTGGGGCTGCCGCCAGCCGTTCCTCTTCTTCTGCGACTTCGACGGCGAGCTCGGCGAGGCGGTGCGAAAAGGCCGCCGCGCGGAGTTCGCGCGCTTCGCGAGCTTCAAGGCGGAGATCCCCGATCCGCTCGCCGAAGGCACCTTCCAGTCCTGCGTCCTCGACTGGGCGAAGGCCGACCAAGTCTGG
>DATDCR010000103.1:0-3017 GCA_036524215.1 Burkholderiales bacterium | reverse complement strand
CTGGCGGCATAGCCGGCCAGGTCGCGCCCGATGGCGGCGAGCCGGTCGCGGTACTGTGGCGGCATTTCGGCCGTCGCGCCGGCAAAGAGGCTGGCGAGCGCCTGGTTGGCCTCGTAGTTGCGCCCGGCGAGGAGATCGGCCATCGCCTGGTCCGGGTACGGCTGCGCGCCGATGCGCACTACGCTCTGCAGCAAGGTGAGGACGTGGCCGAAAGCGGCCCAGTCTTCGTCTTCGGCGGCAGCGCGGGCGGTGGCGGAGCTGGCAATGAGGGCGACGAGGAGAACAGCGCGGATCGATTTCATTGGTGTTGCCTCCGGAGAAGGAGAATAACGCGCCGCACGTTGCCGCGGATGACCGCGCGTTTACGCCTTAGAATTTGAAAAAATTACAATGGCCTCTGCCCAGCATCCCGCCCACCTCCCAGACGCGTTCGTCCGCTGGCTGCGGCAGGTCGCGCCTTATGTGCACGCGTTTCGCGGGCGCACTTTCGTCGTCGCCTTCGGCGGCGAGCTCTTCTCCGAGCGCGCCCGCTTCCTCAGCTTCGTGCATGACCTCAACCTGCTCGCGGCGCTCGGCATTCGCCTGGTCCTCGTGCACGGCGCGCGCCGGCAGGTCGAGGCCGAGCTGAAGTCGAAGGGGCTGCGCTCGCGCTATGCGCAGGGCTTGCGCATTACCGACGAGGCCGCGCTCACCGCGGTCAAGCATGCGGCGGGCGTGCTGCGCATCGAGATCGAGGCGGTGCTCTCGCAGGGCTTGCCCAATTCTCCGATGGCCGGATCGCAGATCCGCGTCAACTCGGGAAACTTCATCACGGCACGCCCGATCGGCGTACGCAAGGGCGTGGATTTCCAGTTCACCGGCGCGGTCCGCAAGGTCGACGCCTTTGCCATCCGCGGCGCGCTCGACGCCGGCGAAGTAGTGCTCGTCGCGCACGTCGGCTACTCCCCGACAGGAGAAGTGTTCAACCTGACCTGGGAAGACGTGGCCGAAAACGTGGCGAGCGCATTGCGCGCCGACAAGCTTCTGATGTTCACGGACCGCCTGCCGACCGACCGTCGCGGCCAGGTCGTGAGCGAGCTCACCGCGCGCGAGGCCGAAGCGCTCGCGCGTAAAGGCGGCCTCACCGCGCAGACCGTGCGCTGCATCGAGCACGCCGCCCCTGCGCTCGCCGCGGGCGTCGGCCGCGTGCATCTTCTATCGCGCCGCGCGCCCGGGTCCCTCCTGCTCGAGCTCTTCACGCACAGCGGCGTAGGCACCATGATCGCCGGCGACAGCCTGGAGAAGCTGCGCCCGGCAAGGATCGAGGACGTGGGCGGGATGCTGTCCGTCATCGAGCCCCTCGAGGCGGACGGCACGCTCGTGAAGCGCAGCCGCGAGCTGCTCGAGGCCGAGATCGGCAACTTCCTCGTCATCGAGCACGACGGCGCCATTCGCGGCTGTGCGGCGCTGTATCCGTTCCCCGACGAAAAAAGCGCGGAATTCGCCTGCCTCGCCGTGGCGCCGGAATATCGCGAGGCCGGCTATGGCGAGCGGCTGCTCCTCGCCTGCCAGGAACGCGCCAAGGCGCTCAAGCTGCGCAAGCTCTTCGCCCTGACCACGCACGCGGCACACTGGTTCCTCGAGCAGGGATTCCGCGCCGCCGACGTCTCGGCGCTGCCCTCGCGCCGGCAGGCGCTCTACAACTGGCGCCGAGGCTCGAAGATCTTTTTGAAGCGAATCTAGGAAGCGGGGGTGAGTATCGCCCGACCCCCGCAGCCCCCTTATAATCGGGCATGGCTCGGATGGTGAAGTGCGTCAAGCTCGGCCGCGAGGCCGAAGGTCTGGATTTCCCGCCGTACCCCGGCGATCTCGGCAAGCGGATCTGGGAAAGCGTGTCGAAGGAAGCGTGGCAGCAGTGGCTGCGCCAGCAGACCATGCTGGTGAACGAGAACCGCCTCAACCTCGCCGACCCGAAGGCGCGCAAGTACCTCATGGAGCAGACCGAGCGCCATTTCTTCGGCCAGGGCGCGGAGCTGGCCTCGGGCTACGTCCCCCCCGAGAAGTAGGGCCGTCTTGAGCAAGATCGGGCAGTTCTGGGACGACGCGATCGTCCCGGCGCTCGTCGAATACATCCGCATTCCGGCCAAGTCGCCGCACTTCGATCGCGACTGGCAGGCGCATGGTCATATCGACGAGGCGGCTCGCCTCGCGGCGCGCTGGTGCGAGCAGCACCCGGTTCCCGGGATGAAGCTCGAGATCGTGCGGCTCGAAGGCCGCACCCCCTGCCTCTTCATCGACGTGCCCGCCACCGCGCCTTCGAGCGACACCGTGCTCGTCTATGGCCATCTCGACAAGCAGCCGGAGATGACGGGCTGGCGCGCGGGCCTCGGTCCGTGGACGCCGGTGATCCAGGACGGAAAGCTCTATGGACGCGGCGGCGCCGACGACGGCTACGCCGTGTTCTGTGCCATTGCCGCGCTGAAGGAGCTGCACGAAACGAAGCGGCCGCATCGCAGATGCGTGATGCTCATCGAGTGCTGCGAAGAGAGCGGCAGCTTCGACCTGCCGCCCTACCTCGAGGCCCTGGCCCCGCGTATCGGCACGCCGTCGTTCGTCGTCGCGCTCGATTCCGGTTGCGGCAATTACGCGCAGCTTTGGGGTACGACCTCGCTGCGCGGCCTCGTCAACGGCGTGCTGACGGTCGAGGTGCTGAGCGAGGGCGTGCATTCGGGGGATGCGAGCGGCGTCGTGGCCTCGAGCTTCCGTATTGCGCGCGCACTGCTCGAGCGCATCGACGCAGCCCAGACCGGCGCCGTGGTCGACCGCGCCTTCCATGCCGAGATTCCGTCCGAGCGCAAGACGCAGGCGCAGCGCGCCGCGCAGGTGCTGGGCGAGGAGGTGTGGCGCAAGTTTCCATTCGTCCCCGGCATGCGCCCGATGGCGAGCGAGGTCGGCGACCTGATCCTCAACCGCACCTGGCGGCCGATGCTATCGATCACCGGCGCCGATGGGCTGCCCGCCCCCGCCAGCGCCGGCAA
>DATDCR010000102.1:0-6702 GCA_036524215.1 Burkholderiales bacterium | reverse complement strand
AGAGCTCTTCGGCATCTCGCAGCCGCATGTGTCCGAGCTGAAGAATTACAAGCTCAGCCGGTTTTCCTCCGAGCGGTTGCTTCGTTTCCTGACGCAGCTTGACCGCGATGTGGAGATCATCATCCGGCCGAAGGCGAGAGGGCGGCCGGAGGGACACCTGACGGTATCGGTGGCGTAGGCCTTCACGCCGCCGCGGCTGGCTAGAGAGTCAGCCCACGCGCCGTCGCCGCAGCCATTCGCTGACGAGGAAGCCGAGGCTGCCGAGAATGACGCTCGCGCCGACGAGGATCTCGATCACGACGGCGTAGTTGACGCGGTAGCGTCCCGACGCGGGGTCGTAAACCGTGCAGAGCAGCTTCGCCTTCTGCAGGAGGGAATCGAAGCTCGATTGAGCGACCGGCGCGTTCTTCGCGAGCTCGAGCAGCGGGCCGACGAAGAGCGGCGCATCGAACTCGTCGCCGTAGACCTGGCGGTAGATGCGGCCTTGGGAATCGACGATGCTCACCTGGAGCAGATGGTCGAAGCCGGCCGTCGTGGCCTCATAGCGAAAGCCGAAATCGCGCACGAGCGAGGGGAGCGACGCCGCCTCCGGCGTCAGGAAGAGCCAGGTCGCCGAAGCGATGCCGAACTTGCGCGCGAAACTGCGCATCGACGTCGGATCGTCGAACGGCAGGTTGAATCCGATCGTGGCGACGCGGAACGTGCCGGGGCCGAGCGAGCGCTCGGCGCCTTTCACCGCATTGGCGAGGAACTGCGTGGCGGCCGGGCAGACCTGGAAGCAGCCCGTATAAACGAAATTCACCACCAGCGGCTTGCCGCGCAGATCGGCGAGGCGCACGGACTTTCCGTCGCTGTCGGTGAAGCGGTAATTGCCGATTTCGCGGCCGATCGCCGCCTGGCTTTCCTTCAGCGCGAGCTTTTCGTCGAAGGCCTGCGCGGCGGGGCAGGCGGCAAGCAGCGCGAGGCTAAGAAAGCGCCACATCGAGCATCGCCCCGAACAGCACCGCGCACAGCTGCACCAGCGAGGCACGGAAGGCGGCACGAGCCCGCTCGCGCGAAGGATCGCGCACCAGTCGGCGGCAACGCAGCAGGAAGAAGCCGCCGCCGAAGGCTGCCGCGGCGAGGTAGAGGATGCCCCGGTCGAAGAAGAAGGGAACGAGCGAGGCGGCGACCAGCAGCGCGGCGCTTACAAGTATGGCGCGCGCGGCGCGCGCGTTGCCGACCACGACCGGAAGCATGGGCACGCCGGCCGCGGCGTAATCATCGCGGCAGGCGATCGCCAGGCTCCAGAAATGCGGCGGCGTCCAGAGGAAGAGAACCACGGCGAGCGCCAGGGCGCTGCCGCCGGGCGAAGGAGAGACCGCGGCCGCCCCGGCGAGCACCGCGAAGCTGCCGGCGAGCCCGCCGATGACGATGTTCCACCAGGTGCGGCGCTTGAGCCATACGGTGTACACGACGCCGTACGTGAATGCGCCGAGGAAGACGTAGATCCCGGCCGCCAGGTTCGTGGCAAGGCTTGCGGCAAGAACGGAAGCGAGCAGCATCGCGCCGATCAGCCACAGCCACGCCGGCCCGTGCTTCAGCTCGCCGGTGACGAACGGCCGCTTGCCGGTGCGTGCCATGCGGCGGTCGAGATCGACTTCGACGTACTGGTTGAACGCGCCGGCGGCGGCCGAGGCGACCAGCACGGCGAGCACCAGGAGGGCGATCGACGCTCCTCCCGGTGAAGCCCCGATCTGGACCGCGGCCCCCGCGGCCGCGGCGAGCGCAATGGCGACGCCGATCCTCAGCTTGAAGAGATTGAGGATGTGTCTCACCGGCCGCGCCTACCTGAGCGGCCAGACGTTCGCGAGGTACTTCCAGTTGATGAAGTAGTACAGGACGAAGGACACGAGGAACACCATCGCCAGCGTGAAGGTGCCCGGCGCGACGAGTCCCGCCGCGCCGATGGTGCCGTGGCCGGTAATCGCCACCGCGATCGGCCTGGGCGCCGGCGCGACCCCGTCCTTGGCGCGCACATGCTGGAAGCCGGGCGTGACGATCCGCTTGCCGAGGAACACCGAGTACACGGTGATCAGCAGGTACATGCCGCCGCCGACGATGGCGACCAGGCCGAAGATCCCGGCGAGCGCCATCATGAGCCAGGCGGCGCCCGGGAACTCGTGCGCGAACGCGTTGCCCGCGAAGCTGATGTCCCAGTGGCGCCGCGGCACGCCGAGCGTGCCGGCGCCCATCAGGAACAGCGCCACGCCCGTCATGCCGAGGCCGAACACATACGGCTGGTACTTCGCCAGCGTGGCAAACGCCAGCTCGCGGCGGAAGAGCACGGGAATGAGGAAGTAGGTGAGGCCCATGAAGGCGAGGGTGGTGCCGATCACCACGGTGGCATGGAAGTGCCCGGGCACGTAGATCGTGTTGTGGATGATGAGGTTGAGCTGCTCGGTGCCCATCATCACGCCCGAGATGCCGCCGAGGAAGCCGAAGCCGACGAGCGACATGAACATGGCCGAGAACACCGGATTGCCCCACGGCGCCTTCCTCAGCCACTCGAACAGGCCGCTGTTGTAGCCCTTCTCCCGCTGCGCCACTTCGATCGCGCCTGGCACGGTGAGGCCGTGCACCATCGAGGCGAGCACCGCGAGGTACATCGCATAGCTGGTGTTGAAGATCTTCCAGTTCGACGTCAGGCCGGGGTCGGCGAGCAGGTGGTGCGCGCTCGCGAGCTGGAGGAACAGGATGTAGAGGAGGAACGCGCCGCGGCTCACCTTCTCAGACATCGGCTTCGCGCCGAACACGATCGCGGCGACTGCGTACCAGACGGAGACATGCGCCGCGACGTTGACCTGCTGCGACGAGTGGCCGAACGCCCACCACACCGTCTTGTACATGAGCGAGTCGATGTAGTTGACGAGGCCCACCGACCACAGGAAGGTGGGGATGAGGATGATCGCCCCGGCCGCGATGGTGAACACGGCGATGATGGCGGCCGTGATCGCGCCGAAGGTCACCAGCGGCACCGAGCCCTGGTAGGTGCGCTCGGCCCGGGCGACCACCAGCGTGCCGAAAAACACGAAGCAGGCGATCAGCGCGCCCACGGCGAAGAGGATCAGCCCGAGATAGAAGGTCGGGTGCGCGCCCATCGGCGCATACGAGGTGAACATCACGCTCGAGTCGCCGCGGAAGACGGAGTAGTTGTTGATGAGCGCACCGAGCACCATCAGCCAGAAGCCGGCCCACGCGATGCGTGGTGTGGCGAGGCGACACTTGAGGAGCGTGGAGGAGGCGAAGTACAGCACCGCCATCTCGAAGAAGATGATCCAGAAGATCAGCATGTTGATGCCGTGCGCGGTCAGCACCTGGTAGAACTGGTCGGCCGGAAGCAGGTGCACGGCCTGCCAGCGGGTGAGCACCACCCCGATGGCGAGGAGGCCGCCGATCAGCAGGCACACCGCCGCGGCGACGGCGTTCCAGCGCATCAGCTTCTCGGCGGGCTCGTGGAATACCAGCCCGCTCGACGGGCAGGTCCTGAACATGCGGTTCACGGCCATTTTGTCTTCCCCTTATTTCACGACGTACAGCTTGCTCGCCATGGTGTGATGGTTGACGCCGCAGTACTCGTTGCAGAACACCGAATAGGTGCCGGGTGCGGTGGGCGTCAGCGTGACGACGTGGTCGTAGCCGGGATGGACCTGGATGTTGATGTTCTCCGGCTGCAGCGAGAAGCCGTGCAGCCAGTCCATCGACATGAGGTGCACGCGGTAGGACTTGCCCGCCTCGAGCTCGAGGATCGGGTACCAGCGCCAGAGCTGCGCGATGAGATAGACGTCCGACCCGGCGGGCGGATGCACCACCGGGATCTTCAGATCGCCGCCTTCCTCGCGCACCTTATACTTGGCGATCACTTCCTCGGCCTTCTTCGCGTAGTTCTCGGGCTTCTCCCGGTACGCTTCGTTGGCGAGGTTCTGGCTCCCGTAGAGGTGCCAGTACGGCATCATGAAGAACATGATCAGGCACCAGACCAGGGCGATGACGATCCACAGCAGCTCGACGCGGTCGAGCGGCTGCTTCCACCACACGCGTTCCGAAGGCGGCAGGATGGCGCTCATGGGTGCTCCTTATTTGGCCGCATCACTTCGCTATGGGTAGACCGACGATCTCCATCACGCCCCAGATGATGTACAGGACGGTGGGCATCGCGATGCCGATGAAGAGCAGCAGGAACGGGTTGTCGAGCAGGTGCTGCATGGCCGGGACCGGCTCCTCGGGCACTTCGTCCGGATCGACGACGTCTTGTGCGTTCGCCATGGTGCGTCCTCCCTTCGCGGTTGTTGCCGGGGGACGTTACGGGCGGCGAGGGTCGATTAACTTAACTTCGATCAAGTTTTTCCGGCCGCGCCGGCCCACCATCGCGCCATGACCGTGTCGGATCGCAGGCTCGTGGCGGCCTGGCTGCTCACTTGTGCCGCGCTCGTGTTCGCCATCGTGGTGGTGGGCGGCATCACGCGCCTCACGCATTCCGGGCTCTCGATGGTCGAATGGCAGCCGCTGGTGGGCGCGTTGCCGCCCGTGTCGCAGGCGGACTGGCAGGCGCTGTTCGCCAAGTACCAGCAGACCCCGGAGTTCAAGCTGGTGAACCACGGCATGGATCTGGAAGGCTTCAAGACGATCTTCTGGTGGGAATACTTCCACCGCCTGCTCGGGCGCACCATCGGCGTGATCTTCCTGCTGCCGTTCCTGTGGTTCCTCGCGAGGCGCAAGCTCGAGCCGCGCGTGGCGTGGCAGCTCGGCGGCGTGTTCGTGCTGGGCGCGCTGCAGGGCGGGCTCGGCTGGTACATGGTCAAGTCCGGCCTGGTCGACGATCCGCGCGTGAGCCACCTGCGCCTCACCGGCCATCTCGGCGTCGCGCTTGCCATCTTCGCCGCGGAGCTGTGGATCGCGCTCGATCTCCTGTTCCCGGAGAGAACGCGGCGGCCGCGCGGTGCTCTCGCGCGCGCGCTGCCGCTCGCGATCTTCGCGATGGCGCTGAGCGGGGGCATGGTCGCCGGCCTGCGCGCCGGCCTGGCGTACAACAGCTTTCCGCTGATGAACGGCTATGTCGTGCCGCCGGAGACCCTGATGCTCGAGCCGTGGTGGAAGAATTTCATCTACAACATGGCGGCGGTGCAGCTCGTGCACCGCGCGTTCTTCTGGACGCTGCTCGTCCTGGTGCCGCTCGCCTGGTGGCGCGAGAGAGCGTTCCCCGCGGCGAATGCGCTGCTCGGCCTGTTCGTGCTGCAGGCGATGCTCGGCATTGCCACGCTGCTGCTGCACGTGCCGATTGCGCTGGCGGCGGCACACCAGGCCGGTGCGGTCCTGCTCCTCGCCGCAGCGCTGTGGATGGCGCATTCGACGCCAGCGGAGCAGGCGCCGATGCGTGCGCACCACCCCGCCTGAAGCTTCGTGGCTGCGCGCCGTCGCCGGCGCGGGCCTCGCGTTGGTGCTCGTGGTTGTCGTCGCCAGCGCAGCGATCCGGCTGGGCTCCGGCTCGTCTTCGATCCTTTCCTTTCTCGGCGGGGCGCAAGTTGCCGCGGTGCGCACGGTGCACCGGGTGGCGGCCTCGATCGAGGTGATCGTCGCCTTGTGGCTCGGCTGGCGCGTGTGGCGGCTGCGTGGCGAATACCCCGCGCGCGCGGCGATGGTCGTGCTGGCGCTGACGCTGCTGCTTTCCATCATCGGCATCGTCGGCGGGCGCAATCCATCGCCGTTGCTTGCGCTGGGCAATGTATTGGGCGGTCTCGCGCTGGTGGCGGCGTTCGCCTGGCTGCTCGGCGCGCTCTCGTGGCGGTGCATATCGATCGCCGGCCCGCTCGCCGCAGTCGTGGGTGCGCTGCTTGCGCTGCAGGCGCTGATCGGCGCTCGCCTGACGATCTTCGGGCATGCCGGGCCGGCAGCACTGCCGGCACATATCTATGGCGGCCTGGTTCTCGCGCTCCTCCTTGGCTGGCTCGCGCTGTCGCGGCTGGGTGGCGCGGCGGGCAAGCTGCTCTTCATGCTGGCTGTGCTCGCGCCGGCCGCCGGCTTCACGGCGCTGCAGTACGAATATTCCGGCATGGCCGCGTTGGCGCACGCCGCGAGCGGCGCGTTCCTGGTCGCCGCCGCGGCCCGCCTTCTCCCTCGGAATGCTTGACTCATATCAAGGGCGCGGCGAGCACGCCTCGCAAAATCGCCCGGTATGACCACGATCGCCGAGTTGCTTGACCCGATGCTGCGCGCGGCGCGCGCGGCACAATGGTCGGCCTATCGCCAGGGTTTCGACGCGCTGCGCGAAGCGCTGAGCTCGCAGCTTGCCGCGGACGAAGACTTGCGCATGCGCCTCGACATGCTGAATGCCGCGGCGCCGGAGCATGATCCGCAGGGTTACCTGAGCGAGCTCGAGGACCTGCTCGCCGTGCTGGAGGAGCGGGGCCTTGCGGCGATCGAAGCGCAAGCGCCGGCGCCGGCAATCGACCTGCGCGGGCTGCAACCGCCCGAGCCGATCATGCGCATTTTCCAGGCGCTGCAGCGTTCGCCGGCCGAGCCCTTGCGGGTCATCCTGCCACACGAGCCGGTGCCGCTATACACGCTGCTTCGAGAGCGCGGCTTCTCGTATTCCGGCTGCCAGCGCAGCGACGGCGGTTACGAGCTGCTGATCCGGGCTTCCTAGCCCGCCGCGCAGCCGTTCGC
>DATDCR010000101.1:0-8441 GCA_036524215.1 Burkholderiales bacterium | reverse complement strand
GACGCAAAGAGGATGGTCGGCGAAGCCGGCTCGGTCACGTCGGTGACGCGCACGTCGACGCCCGGCGAGCCGCCGATGACGCCGGTGACGAGCTCCAGCGTGCGGAAAGGGCTGTAGACGAAGCCGACCAGGGCGCGTCGGCGCTCCTCCACCGTCGACTGCGGTGCGCCCTGCCGGTAGATCGGCATGTACATGAGGAAGCCCGGCTGCGGCGTGTCCTGGGTGTCCTGCACGAGCGTGACGACTGCGGTGATCGCCGGTTCGCCGTTATCCCGGGCGAGATCGAAGGCCCGCCGCCGCACCGCGTCGGCATACATGTCGTAGCCGATGGCGCGCCGATTCGATTCGTCGAGCGGGCGCAGGTACAGGACCGGCACGTACGCGTCGCGCGTCCCGGACGGAAAAATGGCATAGCCCGGCAGCCCCGCCGAGCGTGCCCAGCGCTCGAGCTCGGCCTTGCGCTCGGCCGGCACGTAAGGCGCGTAGCCGAAGCCCCGCAGGCCGGGGTATGCGCGCTCGATGTGGGTGGCCTCGTAGTAGGCGGCCCACTCCTCGGGCGTGACCGTCTGCGAGGCGGCGAACAGGCCCGCGCCGCCACGCAGCGCCTGCTCGTAATCGAGCATGCGGCCTTCGATCGCGCGCGCGATGCCGGTGGCGCGCGCCTCGAAGGCGATGCGCGCCTTCGCCAGCTCGTCGTCGCGCGCGGACTTCCAAGCGACGAGCGTGAGGCCGAGCGCGGCCGCGGCCGTCGCCACGATGACGGCAGCCTGCGCCGGCGAGGCTTTCATCGGCGCGCGAGCCGGCGAACGCGGCTACGCAATTCGTCGGGCTTGAAAGGCTTCACGAGGTAGTCGTCCGCGCCGGCCTGGCGGCCGCGCGCGACGTCTGTGTCCTGCGAGCGGGCGCTGATCATCAGAACCGGCACGCCTTCCCAGCCACTCTTCGCGCGGAGCAGGGCGAGCAGCTCGTAGCCGTCGCCATCGGGCAGCATGACGTCCAGCGTGACGAGCGCCGGCGGCGGCGAGCGCTCGAGGCGCTCGCGGGCCGAGCGGACGTCGCCGGCGAGCTCGACCGCGAAGCCTTCCGCCTCGAGGATGAACTTCAGCAGCCGCTGGATGTGCTCGTCGTCCTCAACGACGAGCGCGCGCGGTGTCTCTGCGCTTGGCATCGAGGCGCATCATACCGGCGCGCCTTGCGCGCGCATCTCGAGGCGCGCCCAGCCGGCGTCCACTTCGCGCTGCAGCTCCTCGATCTGGCCTTCGGTGATCGCCTGGTAGCGCCGCTGGGCCTTCACGTACTCGCGCACCGGGCGGTGCTTGTACGGCTCGTTCAGCGTATAGCGGCGGCCGTTCTCCACCTCGTAGAGCGGAAAGGCACCCGTCTCGACCGCAAGGCGCGCCATGGCGATGCCCTGGTCTTCCGGCACGCCCCAGCCATCGAGGCAGGGCACGAGCAGGATGAGGAGCCGCGTCCCTTGAATGTTCTTCGCTTTCTCGACCTTGCGCACGAGATCGGGCAGGAAGCCGGCGGTCGCCGTGGCGGCGTACGGGATCTCGTGCGCCGCCATGATCTCGATCAGGTTCTTCTTGCGCGACTGCTTGCCGGCCGGCGTCGAGCCGGTGCGCGCGAAATGCGGCGTCGACGAGGACTTCTGCGCGCCGGTGTTCATGTAGCCCTCGTTGTCGAAGCAGACGTAGAGGATGTTCTCGTTCCTCTCCGCGGCGGAGGAGAGGCACTGCAGGCCGATGTCGTAGGTGCCGCCGTCGCCCGCCAGGACGACGACGTGGGTGTCCTTCTTGCCGCGCACGTCGAGCGCGCGTCTCAATCCGGAGGCCGCGGCGGCGGAGGACTCGAGCGGCGGCTGGTAGACCGGGATGTGCATCGAGCTGTAGGGCTGCGGGCCGGCGATGATCGCCATGCACGACGGCGGCACGACGGCCACGGCATTGGGGCCGAGCGTGGCGAGCACGTGGCGCGCGGAAAGCGCATCGATGCAGCCGGGGCAGGCGGCATGGCCGGAGCAGAGCATCTCGCTCATCGGCTCCCTCAATGCGCCCATGCGGACTCCGCGGTCGGCGCCGCCGTGCGCGAGCGCTGCACGAGCTCGACGATCAGGGCCGGCGGCACGTTCATGCCGCCGACGCCGGCGAGGAAGCCATGCACGCGCGGCGCGCCGCCCGGCAGCCCGTACAGCGCGCTCAGCAATTCCTGGTGCAGCACGCCGCCCGCGCCGAGCGAGACGTTTCGGTCGAGGACGATGACGTCGCGCACGCCGGCGAGCGCTTCGCGCAGCTCGCGCGCCGGCAGCGGCCGGAACAGGCGCACCTTGAGCAGGCCCGCGGCAACGCCCGCGGCGCGCAGCTCGTCCACCGCTTCGCGCACGGTGCCGCACATGCTGCCCATGGTGACGATGACGACGTCGGCTTCTTCGCAGCGGTAGCGCTCGAGCACGCCCCAGCTGCGGCCGGTGATGCGCGCCCACTCGCCGTCCGCCTGCGAGGCGACGTCGGGGACTTGCGCCATGGCGGCGGAAATCGCCTGCCGGTGGCGGTAATACATGTCCTGCGTCACCACGTTGCCCCACGATTCGCCGCGCGCGGGATCGATGAAATGCTCGGGCGCGTAGCGGGGCAGATAGGCGTCGACCGCGCTTTGCTCCGGCACGATCACCGGCTCGAGCGCGTGCGAGACGTAGAAGGCGTCGAGGTTGACCATCA
The DNA here is from genome assembly GCA_036524215.1 of Burkholderiales bacterium. Taxonomy (GTDB): domain Bacteria; phylum Pseudomonadota; class Gammaproteobacteria; order Burkholderiales; family SG8-39; genus SCGC-AG-212-J23. The sequence goes on along the minus strand of DATDCR010000101.1, from coordinate 5,724 downwards.
CCGGCAGCGAAACGCGCTCGGCGATGCGGAAGGCCTGCACCGTCGTATCGAGCGCTTCCTGCGCGCTTTCCACGTAGAGCTGGATCCAGCCGGTGTCGCGCTGCGCGATGCTGTCGGTCTGGTCGGGCCAGAAGGCCCACGGCGAGGCGACGGTGCGATTGACGTTGGCCATCACGATCGGCGCCCGCGCGCCGCTCGCGTAGTGCAGCATCTCGTGCATCAGCATCAGGCCCTGCGAGGCCGTGGCGGTGAACACGCGCACGCCGGTGAGCGAGGCGGGAATGCAGGCCGCCATCACCGAGTGCTCCGACTCCGGGGTCAGCATCTCGGCATCGAGCTTGCCGTTGGCCTGGAACTCGGTGAGCAGCTCGAGGATCGGCGTCTGCGGCGTGATCGGGTAGACCGGAATCACCTTCGGCCGCGAAAGGCGCGCGCCCCAGGAGACCGCGTGGTTGCCGGTGAGAAGGAGGCGGCTCATTTCCACTCCGCCTGCATCGCGATCGACCCGGTCGGGCACTCGCGCACGCACAGGCCGCAACCCTTGCAGTACTCGGCCGCGATGCGGTACGCACCCGGCAATTTCTGCACCGCCATGTCGGGACAATAGGAGAAGCAGTTGTCGCAGAAGGTGCAGTGCCCGCACGAGAAGCAGCGCGCGGCTTCGTCGAGCGCGGTCTGTTCCTCGAAGCCGAGCTGCACCTCGGTGAAGTCGTCGAGCCGCTCGGAAAGGGCGAGCCGCTCGTGCGCCGCACGCGCGGCAGGCGGATGGTAGAAGGTGTTGATCGCCTTGCGCAGGACCGGCGCCTTCGACTCGGCGCGCGTGCCGGCCTTCCGCTGCAGCCAGCGGTCGATGTCGAGCGCGGCTTTCTTGCCCATGCCGACGGCCTGGGTCACGAAGCGCGCGCCGGAGGCGACGTCGCCGCCCGCGAATACGCCCTCGAGCGTCGTCGCGCCATATTCGTTCACGCCGATCACGCCGCCTTTCGTTTCAAGCAGCGACTGCACCGGCGCGAGATCGGGGTCCTGTCCGATCGCGCAGATCACGGCGTCTGCGGCCATCACGAACTCGCTGTCCGCGACCGGCGTCACCTCGAACTCGCCGGGCGAGGCGCCCAGCCTGAAGTTCACCCGCTGGCACTTGAGGAGCAGCGCGCCGCGCGGCGTCGCCCCGACCGACTCGAGCTGCGCGCCGTCGAAGAAGATGACGCCTTCCTGCCTTGCCTCGATCACCTCGTCGCGCTGCGCCGGCATCTGCGCCTCGCGCTCGAGCGACAGGACGGTGACGTCGTGGCCGGCGCGGCAGGCGCTGCGCGCCACGTCCATGGCCGCGCTGCCGCCGCCGATGACCACGACGTGCTCGCCGAGCTTCGGCGGCGAGCCGGCGTTGGAGCGCGCGAGGTAGGCCGCGCTGTCCATGACGCGCGGGTCGTCGTAGTTCAGCGCCCGCAAGCGCTTCTGCCGGCGCGCGCCCATCGCCAGGTACACCGCCGCGAAGTCCTCGCGCAGGCGCAGGAAATCGCCGTGCGTATCGATGGCGACGCCGGTGCGCACCTCGATGCCCAGGTCGAGCAGGCGCTTGATCTCGCCGTCGAGCACGCTGCGCGGCAGGCGATAGGGAGGAATGCCCGAGCGCAGCAGCCCGCCCAGCTCGCCGCTGCGCTCGAAGATCGTCACGGCATAGCCGCGCCGCCGCAGCTGATAGGCGGCCGACAGACCCGAGGGTCCGCCGCCGACGATCGCGATCTTTTCCTTTTTCGTGATCGGGGAAGGCGGGTAGCTCCAGTTCTCGGCGAGCGCCTGGTCGCCGACGAAGCGTTCGAGGCGGCATACCGCCAGCGGCTCGTCGTAGGCGGCGCGGTTGCAGGCGGCCTCGCACGGGTGATGGCACACGCGCCCGGCGATGGCGGGGAAGGGATTGTTCTCGACGAGCGTCGTCCAGGCGCCTTGCCAGTCGCCCGCCCTTGCCTTGCCGAGCCAGGTCGCGATCTCGCCGTTGACCGGGCAGGCGAGGTGACAGGGGGATGGCGCTTGCGGATACAGAGGCAGCGCGGAGCGCCAGGTGCCGGTCTTGAACACCTCCGTCGTGCCGGTGGTCCAGATCGCCGGCGTTGGCGTAGGCGCGTTCAGGCGGCGGCCTTCTGCAGTTGCGCCTCGACCAGGCGATAGCCCTCGAGGCAGGCGTCGGCGTTCTGCTGCTCGTGCTTCGGCGCCGAGTCGCGAATCGTCCGCTGCAGCGTCTCGAGCGTCGGCGCTTCCAGCGCGCGCGCAAAGGCGCCCAGCAGCGCGGAATTCACGATGCGGCCCAGGCCATTGCGCTGCGCGACGGCGAGGCCGTCGATCGGGATCACCCGTTGTCGGGGCAGCTCGGCGGCGAATTCGCGCGGCGCGCGGCGGGAATTGACGACGATCAGCGTGCCCGGACGCGCCTTGGCGAGGAGCGGCCCGGCGAGCAGGCTCGCATCGAAGCAAAGGATCGCGTCGGCCTGCTCGATGTCGCAGCGCAGGCGAATCGGCTTGTCGTCCACGCGCAGGAAAGAGCTCACCGGCGTGCCGCGCCGTGCGCCGCCGTAGGTGGCGAAGCACTGCACTTCGCGGCCTTCGGCAAAGAAGGCCATCGCGAGCAGGTTGCCCGCGAGCTGGGCACCTTGCCCGCCGCGCCCCTGGATGACGATTTCTAGCGTACCGATCCTCCGCGCCTGAGAATGCGCGGGCCAGGGTGCCGTGGACTTGAGTTAGGTCAAATCAGTTGCTTTCCTTGAAGCCGATCGCATTCACCACCTTGCCCCATTTCGCCTGCTCGGTTTCGACGAAACGGGCGTAGTCCTGCTGCGACCCCGGCGAAGGAATGCCGCCGACCTTCGCGAATTGCTCGGCCACCGCGGCGGATTTGAGCGCATTGACGGCGGCGGTATGCACGCGCCGCTGGATGTCGGCCGGTGTCGCGGAAGGCATGACAAGCCCGTACCAGTTGTCGGAGGTGACATTCGGCAGTCCGCCTTCGGCGGTGGTCGGCACGTCGGGCAGCGTCGGCGCGCGCTGCGCGCTGGTGAGCGTGAGCGGGCGCAGCTTTCCGCTGCGGATGTGGGACAGCAGCACCGGCACGTCGAGGATCGCCATCTGCACCTGGCCGCCGAGGAGGTCGGTCACGGCGGGCGCGGCGCCCTTGTACGGCACGTGCACGATGTCGATCTTCGCCTCCGCCTTGAGGAGCTCGCCGGCGAGGTGCGTGATGCTGCCGGCGCCGGCGGAGCCGAAGTTCACTTTGCCCGGATTCGCCTTCGCGTAGGCGATGAGCTCGGCGAACGTCTTCGCCGGCACCGAAGGATGCACGGCGAGGACCTCGGGCACGCGCACCGCGACGGTGATGAGCGCGATGTCCTTCTTGATGTCGTAGGGCAGCCGCGCGAACGAGAACGGCGCGATGACGAGCGGCGAGGCGCTGTTGAAGACCATCGTGTAGCCGTCGGGTGCGGACTTGACGCCGCGCTCGACCCCGAGCACGCCGCCTACGCCGCTCACGTTCTCGACCACCACCTGCTGGCCGAATTCGGCGCTCATGCCGTGCGCGAGCGCGCGGCCGAAGATGTCGGCCGGGCCGCCCGCCGGGAAGCCGATGATCATCTTCACCGGCTTGGATGGGTACGCCTGCGCCCAGGCGAAGAGCGGGACGAACAGCAGAACACTGAGCAAACGCATCACGACTCCTTTTGCGAAAGCGTCGTCCCCGCGAAGGCGGGGACCCCGTTTATGAAATTAGAAAACATGACTGGGTCCCCGCCTTCGCGGGGACGACTATCAGTCGCGTCTTCAGTGTTTCCTCAATCACAACGTACCGTCATGCCGCCGTCGACGACGATTTCCGTGCCGGTGATGAAGCGCGCCTCGTCGGAAGCAAGAAAGAGCACCGCGTTCGCCGTGTCGCGGCCGTCGCCGGCCCATCCCAGCGGAATGCGCTTGACGCGCGACCTGAGCAGCGCTTCGACGTCGCCGCCGGTGCGCTGCCTGGCGAGCCGCGTCTCGACCATCGGCGTATGCAGCTGCCCGGGAACCACGGTGTTGACGCGGATCCGCTTCGGCGCGTACTGCACGGCCACGACGCGCGAGAGCTGGATCACGCCGGCCTTCGTCGCCGCGTAGGCGACCTGCGCCGAGCCGCTCCAGCGCAGGCCGGAGACGGAGGCGATGTTGACGATCGCGCCGCCGCCTTGCTTCTCCATGAGCGGCAGCACGTACTTGCAGCCGAGGAAGACGCTCTTCAGGTTGAAGTCGACCTGCGCGTCGAAGACTTCCTCGCTCATCTCCACCGGCCCGCCGGGCGCCGAGCCGCCCACGTTGTTCACGAGGATGTCGACGCGGCCGAACCTTTCTGCGCAGGCGTTGACCATCGCGGCCACCGCCTTGCCATCCGTGACATCGCAGATGTGCGGTTGCGCGCCGGGCGCTTTCGCCAGGGTTTCATCCAGACTCTTTTGGTCCCGATCGACGGCGAGCACGCTCGCCCCTTCCTCGACGAAGCGCGCCACGGTGGCGCGGCCGTTGCCCCAGCCGGGGCCGACCGAGCCCGCGCCGGTGACGATGGCCACCTTGTCCTTGAGCCTAGAACCCATAAAGGCGCGCCGGATTGTCGACCAGCAGCGCGCGGCGCTCGCGCTCCGTCGGCGCCATCGGCTCGATCAGATCGACGAGGTCGCCATCGTCGGGCACCTCGGACAGGTTCGGGTGCGGCCAGTCGGTGCCCCAGACGCAGCGATCGCCGAACTCGGCGACCAGCTTTCGGGCAAACGGCGCGGCATCGGGCCAGGGAGAGGATTTTCGTGAAATCCTTTCCGAGCCGCTGACCTTCACCCAGCAGTGCTTGTTCTGCATGAGCTTCAGCAGGGCCTGGAACGGCGCGCCGTTCAGACCCTCCGAGGCGTCGATGCGTCCCATGTGGTCGACCACGACCGGCACGGGAGAGCGCGCGAGGGCCGGCGAGAGCTCGGCAATGCGCTTGCCCTCCATGTGGATCTGCAGATGCCAGCCGATGTCCGCCAGGCGCTTCGCCATGGCGAGCACGTCATCGATCGAGTCGCCCTTGCCGAGGTGCCCCATGTAATGAAAGCGCACGCCGCGGAAACCCTCGGCGTGCAGCCGTTTCAGCTCGTCGTTCGTGCAGTTGGCGCGAGCGAGCGCGACGCCGCGATAGTTCCTGTTGGCCGCCATGAGGTCGGCCGACGCGGCATTGTCGAAGCCGTGGGCTGCCGACTGCACGACGACGCCGCGCTCGATGCCGAGGTGCTTGTGCAGCGCGAACAGCGTTTCCTTCGGCGCATCGCTGGCCGGCGTGTAGCTGCGATCCGGGGCGAAGGCAAAGCGCGCCTGCGGGCCGAACACGTGGAAATGCGTGTCGCACGCGCCGCGCGGCAGTGCGAGGCGCGGCTTGCGCGGCGTCGGATTGAAGGACGGTTGGCCGGCGCTCATGGCTACATCTCGCTGATGACGTGGGCGAAGCGCTCCACCTGCTTCCAGTCGGTGAATTCCACCACGGTCGACGGGTCCGTGGGCCCGCTCGTGAGCAGCATGATGAAACGGATGATGTGGCGGTCCCAGAACCCGTACTTCGGGTAGTCGAGCTTACCGGCAAAGACCGCGAGCTGGCGCGGCCGCCAGGAAATCTGCCGGAGGAACTTGCGCAGGTAGGGATTCGTCTCGGGCGTGTTCTTGTTCGGCTTGCGCGCCACGATG
>DATDCR010000100.1:0-2465 GCA_036524215.1 Burkholderiales bacterium | reverse complement strand
GGAAAGACCGAGTGTCGGATAAGGCGCCTTCACAGCCGCCGAGGTGATGTTGACGATGCGGCCCCAGCGCCGGTCGATCATGCCGTCCACCACCGCCTTCATCAGCATGATGTGCGTGATCATGTTGTTCTGCACCGCCTGGTGCCATTCGTATTCGTTCCAGTCGCGGAAATCGCCGGCCGGTGGCCCGCCGGAATTTGTGATGAGGATGTCCGGATTGGCGCAGGCGGACAGCAGCGCGGCCCGCCCCTCGCCGGTCGTCACGTCCGCGACCACGGACGTCACGCGATTGCCGGTCGCCTTGCGGATCTCCTCCGCGGTCTCCGCCAGCGCCGTCTCCATCGAGATGCGGCGTTCCTTGGCTTCCGCCCTGGTCAGCTTGATCAGCCGGTCGGTCTCGTGCGAGCCGGGCAGCAGGTTGTTGATGGTCACGTTGTATTTCGCGACCTCGCGCGACAGGCCGGCGACGAATCCGGTGAGGCCGGCGCGCGCGCCGTTGGAGAGGCCGAGGATGTCGATCGGCGCCTTCACCGCGGAGGAGGTAATGTTGACGATGCGGCCCCAGCGCCGCTCGATCATCTTGTCGACGGTCGCCTTGATGAGCTCGATCGGCGTCAGCATGTTGGCGTTCAGCGCCTTCATCCAGATCTCCGCGTTCCATTCGCGGAAGTCGCCGGTCGGCGGACCGCCCGCGTTGTTGACGAGGATGTCCGGCGCAGGGCACGCGGCGAGCGCTGCGGCGCGTCCTTCGGGTGTCGTGATGTCGCCGGCGATGGTGGTCACCTTCACGCCATGCGTGCGAAGCTCGGCGGCAGCGGCCTCCAGCGCCTCGCGCCCGCGCGCGGTGATGACCAGATTTACGCCCTCGCGCGCGAGCGAGACGGCGCAGCCCTTGCCGAGTCCTTTCGAAGCGGCGCACACGAGCGCCGTCTTGCCGCGAAGTCCCAAGTCCATGTCAGCTCCTTTTCAATGAAACCAGCAATACGCCGGCGATGACCAGCGCGCCGCCGAGCGCCTGTACCCAGGTGAACGGCTCGTCGAGGCCGATGGCGCTCGTCACCGCCACGCTCACCGGGCCGAGCGCGCCGATGAGGCCGAATTCCGTCGCGCCGATGCGCTTGAGCGCTTCCGCCTGCAGGAAGAGCGGCACGACGGTGCTGAGCGTGGCGAGGATCACGGCGTATGTCCACACCGTGTAGGGCAGGCTCAGCGCCGACAGCGGCTCAACGAGAAAGAACTGCACGACGGCGGGGAGCGTGGAGACCATCATCGAATACGCGGTGAAGCGCATGGAGCCCACGCGCTTGATGAGCTCGCCGCCCGCGACCAGGTAGACCGCGTAGAACAAGGCCGAGGCGAAGACCAGCAGCGCGCCCAGCACGAACAACTTGCCTTGCGCCCCGCCATGCGCCTGGCTCGACACCACGAGCGCGATGCCCGCATAAGTGATGGCGAGCGCCATCAGCTGGCGCCGCGTCGGCCGCTTGTGCAGGAAGAGGAACGAGATGATGAGAACCAGCGTCGGATACAAGAAAAGGATCAGGCGGCCGACACCGGCGCCCACGTACTGCAGGCCGATGAAATCCAGGAAGCTCGCCGCGTAGTAGCCGACCAGCCCGAGCCCGCCGACCGCCAGCCAGTCGCGCCGCGTGAGACGCGGCTCCTGCGCCCGCAGCCACCAGCCGACGCCGACGAAGAAAGGGAACGACAGCAGCATGCGCAGGAAGAGCAGCGTGATCGGCGAAACCGGCGCGGCGGCGTAGGAGAGCTTGATGAGGATCGGCCGCAGCGAGAAGGCGAGCGTGCCGCCGATCGCGAAGGCGATGCCCCATGCGCGATAACCGGCCGCGGTCAAGGGCCGCGGCTCAACGGCCGCCTTTCAACGCCGCTTTCCGCCGAGCACCGATCCGAGGATGCCGCGCAGCACCTGGCGTCCGATCTCCGAGCCGATGGTGCGCGCCGCGCTCTTGCTCATCGCTTCGATGATGCCTTGAGACTGGCGGCCGCCCCGCGGCCCGGTCTTGCCGAAAAGGATGTCTGAAATCGGATTCGACACCGGATTGCTGCTCTGCGCAGGCTCGGCAGGCTTGGCCTCGGTGCGCCCTTTGAGCTTCTCGTAGGCCGAGTCGCGGTCGACCGGCACCGCGTATTTGGTGAAGAGCGGCGAGCCTTTGACGAGCTGCGCACGCTCGGCCTCGCTGATCGGTCCGAGCTGGCTCGCCGGCGGCACGACGAAAGCGCGCTCGACGACGCTTGGACGGCCTTTCTCGTCCAGCAGGGAAACGAGGGCTTCGCCGACCTCGAGCTCGGTGATGACCTTGTCGGCCTTCAGCTTCGGATTGGGCCGCAGCGTATCCGCGGCGGTCTTGACGGCCTTCTGATCCTTCGGCGTGAAGGCGCGCAGCGCATGCTGCACGCGGTTGCCGAGCTGGCCGAGGACGGTTTCGGGAAGATCGAGCGGGTTT
>DATDCR010000099.1:0-1997 GCA_036524215.1 Burkholderiales bacterium | reverse complement strand
TGGCGCAGCAGGACGTTCAGCTCAAGTGGCGCTTGTACGAGCGGCTCGCCGCCGCTTATGCGCCACAACCCGAGTCCGTCTAACCGCGGTTACTTCCGGACCAGCTTCGCCGCCGCCATGCCGGCGAGCCGGCCCATGTTGGTTGCGGTCATGAGACCCGAGCCGGAGAGGTAGCCCCAGTCCGCCGGCCCCGAGAGGCCGCGCGCCGCGCCGCCGCCGGCGAAGAGGTTCGGGAACGGCGTGCCGTCTTTCCTCAGCACGCGCATCTCGGTGTTTACTTCAAGGCCGCCCTGCGTATGCGTAAGCGCGCCGGCGATCTTAGAGACGCAGTAAGGCGGCTTGAGCATCGGCTTCTTCGTGAAGTCCCGGCCGAACTCGTCTTTCTTTTCGCCGCGCACGGCGGTGGCGACGTCGGCGAAGGTCTGGGCGAGCGCCTTCGGATCGCAGCCGACGATGCGCGCGATCGCCTCGATGGAGTCGCAGCGTTTGATGGCGCCCGCCTCCTTTGCCTCCATATGGCTCGCCTGCTGCATGGCGATGGCCTCGCTCCGCTCGTCCCAGATCGCCCAGGCTACCGATCCGGGCTGGCGGTGGACCTTGAGCGCCTGCTCCGAGTAGCCGGCGTTCTCGTTCGAGAAGCGCTTGCCGTTGGCGTTCACGTGGAAGCCGCCTTCGGTGACGGTCGCCCAGTTGAGGTGCACGCCGTGCGGGGTGGCCATCGCGCCGTGGCCCTGGAACGATCCCATGTCCCTGATCGAGGCGCCGAGCTCCTCGCCCCAGCGCACCGCGTCGCCCTGGTTGCCGACGTGCCCTTCGTAGAAAAGATCGACGGCATCCGGGATGAATCTCTTCAGCATCTCCTTGTTGCCGCCGTAGCCGTTGCAGGCGAGGATCAGCGCGTCGCAGCCGATGTCCTCGGTCTTGCCGTCGGGGCGCGTGATGCGCACGCCGCGCACGCGGCCGTCGGCATCCGCGTAAAGGTCGGTGGCGTGCGCCGAGGTCGCGATCGGGATCTCCTCGCGCGCCACCGCCGCGAGGAGACCGGCGTGCAGCTCCGCGCCGTCGAGCGACTTTGCGGCGTGCATGTGCGGGCGGCTATGCCCGGGATACTGGAAGTTGAGAAGGCAGGTCAGCGGCACCTTCTGCCGCTCGACCAGCCACTCGACCGTGTTCTTCGCCTCGTCGGCGATGACGCGGGCGACGGCGTGGTCGCATTCGCCGTGCGACTTCGCCAGGATGTCCTTGTAGAGGAGCTCGGGCGTGTCGTCGAGCAGGCCCGCCGCGCGCTGCAGCTTGGTTCCCGCCGCGGGGATCTGTCCGCTCGAGAGCGACGTGCTGCCGGAGGGCTTTGCGTCGCGCTCGAGGATGAACACCTCCGCACCGCGCTCCTTCGCCGCGAGCGCCGCTATGGTGCCGCACGCACCGGCGCCGATGATCAGCACCTGGGTCGTCGTGGGGAACGTCTTGCCTTCGGCCTTCAGGATCGCCATTTCTATTTCGACATCAGCTCATTTCGACATCAGATTAGGCAGCCAGGTGATCATCTCGGGGAAGAACACGTAGAGGACCAGCGAGAGGAAATCCATCGCAATAAAAGGCACCACGCCGGTGAACACCTGCGCGAGCGTGACCGGCACCGGCGAGGAGCTCTTCACCACGAACACGTTCAGGCCCACCGGCGGCGTGAGCACGCCGATCTCGGCGAGCTTCACCGACACCACCCCGAGCCAGATCGGGTCGAAGCCCTGCGCCTTCATCACCGGATACATGATCGGCAGGGTCATCACCATGATCGCGATCGGCTCGATGAAGCAGCCGAGGATCGTGAACAGGACCACGTAGCCGATGAGGTAGGTGTACTTGCCGGTACCGAGCGAGAGCAGCCCGTTGGAGATGATGTCGACCAGCCCGGAATAGGTGAGGAAGCGCGCGAACAGCATGCCGCCGACGACGATGATGAAGATCACCGAGGTGGTGACCGCCGCCTCCTTCAGCAC
>DATDCR010000098.1:0-6875 GCA_036524215.1 Burkholderiales bacterium | reverse complement strand
CGGATCGCAGGCTCGGTGCTTGTTTGTTTTGGTGCCGCAGCTTCCCATGATCGCTGCGGCCGCCTATTGATCAAGCGCAAAATCGAACTCAAAAGAGCGCTTCATTTCACGGCGACAGCGGCCACGCGCGCGAGCCGCCTGCCGCGCGTGACCGCCTCGCCGTCCCGCGACGCGGAGACGAGGATCAATCGTGTTCCGGCCGCTGATTGCGCTCGGTGAACGCCTGGTAGCCGATGTAGGCCAGCATGCCGAGGCCGACGAAGGGCAGCGCGATGATGTAGGCGAGGCCGATGAAGGGGGCGCCGACGAAGAGCGCGATGTCCTTCACGACGCTGCCTTTCTTCGGCGCGGCGATCACGGTCGCTTCGGCCGCCGGCTGCGCGGGAAACGCGGCCTGCGGGAAGGCGTTCGACGCGCTCGCCTCGATCATCTCGGGCGAGAGCGGCTTGCGCAGGAACCCGGTCACGCCGGCTTCGCGCGCCTGCGCCTCGTTTTCGTCGCTGCCGTAGCCGGTCACGATGACCACCGGCATCCAGGGGCGGCTCGCCTTCACGCGGCGCGCGACCTCGATGCCATCCATGCCGGGCATCTTGATGTCGGTGAAGACGACGTCGTAGTGCTCGTTCTCCAGCTTCTCGAGCGCTTCCTGCCCGCCGGCGGCCGCGATCACGGCATAGCCTTTGGGCGTGAGCACGCGGTCGAAACTCTTGCTGACCACCGGATCATCATCGACGACGAGAACTTTCTTGGTTTGTGCCATGGCGGCTCCTTTATTGATCGATCAGAGAGAAACGTTGTCCCGCAGCGCCCACTGCTTGCGCGTGAGGGCGCCGCGCGCCGCGTCGATCACCGTATCGGGACCGACCGGCTTGGGGAGGTATTCGTAGGCGCCGAGCCGCACCGCTTCCTTGGCGGACTCGACGGTGGGATAGCCGGTGATGATGACGACCTCGCTGTCGGGCCATCTCTGCTTGAGCTGCTTCAGCACGGTGAGGCCATCCGGCCCGGGCATGCGCAGGTCGAGGAGCACGACGTCGGAAGGCCGCTGCTCCATCGCGCGCAGGGCCTCGACGCCGTCCCACGCCGTCTGCGTTTCGCAGTCGGCGCGGGCGAGGATGGCGGCGTAGGCGAGTCTCACGGCGTCGTCGTCATCGACGATCAGGATCTTGGCCTTTTCCCTCACGGCTCCCTCCGCAGCGCGAGCCAGACGAGGGCGCCGAGGCCGACGAAGGGGAGCGCAAGCGCGTAGGCCAGTCCGATGAACGGGGCCGCGAGGAAGAGCGCGACGTGCTTCACGAACCGCGCGATCTTCGCGCGGCGGGCGAGCAGGGCGCGCACCGCCAGCCAGGCGAGGGCGCCGACGCCGATGACCGGCAGCGCGACGACGAAGCCGAGTCCGATGAGCGGCGCGCCTACGAAGAGCGCTGCCTTGCCGGCGGCCTTGCCCGCATTGCGGGCCGCGTTTTCGACGGCGGCGAGGGTTTCATAGGCCGCGTAGGTTTCGAGGTGGAGTGTGTTTGTGTTGGCTCTCATGACGTCCTCCGGTGCTTGGTTTTTTGCTTCTTTCGCCCTTGTATTCGCATGGGCTATGCCAGCTTCGGAAGGACGTCGCCCGGCGTCGCGCTTTCGCTGCAACTTCAGCGGCTTAATGCGCGTCGGAAGAGAGACGGGCGAACGGACGGAAAGGGTCTCGAAGTATGTTTTTTTTGTGCGGCACGCGGACGGCACGAGGCGATTCGCCTTGCCGAACAGCAGCTTGAAGGCGGCTTCGGAGCGCATAGTTTTCGCCGGGCGGGAAGTGGCGATCACGCATCCGGACAAGGTGCTGTTCCCGCGCGGCGGCTATACGAAGCTCGACCTTGCGAACTATTACGTTGCGCTGGCCGAAGGCGCGCTGCGCGGCGCGGGCGGGCGGCCGAACATGCTGGTGCGCTATCCGGGCGGCATCGACGGCGAGTTCTTCTATCAGAAGCGCGCGCCGAAGAGCCGGCCCGCCTGGCTCGAGGTGGTCGAGCTGCAGTTTCCTTCCGGGCGCAGCGCCGAGGAGCTCGTGCCGCGCGATGCCGCGGCGCTCGCCTGGATGGCGAACCTCGGCTGCCTCGAGCTCCATCCGCATCCGGTGCGGGCCGAGGACCTCGAGCACCCGGACGAGCTGCGCGTGGACCTGGACCCCGTGCCCGGCGTCGCATGGTCGCAAGTCCGCGAGACGGCCGAAGTCGTCCATTCGGTGCTGGAAGACTCGAAGCTGCGCGGCTGGCCGAAGACCTCGGGCAAGCGCGGCCTCCACATCTACGTGCGCATCGAGCCGAGATGGTCCTTCGACGAGGTCCGTCGTGCGGCGCTCGCGCTAGCGAGAGAAGTGGAGCGGCGGGCGCCGCAGCTCGCCACCAGCAAATGGTGGAAGGAAGAGCGCCACGGCGTCTTCGTCGACTACAACCAGAACGCCAAGGACCGCACCATCGCCTCGGCCTACTCGGTGCGACCGACGCCCGAGGCCACGGTCTCGGCGCCGCTCGACTGGCAGGAGGTCGGGAGCTGCGAGCCGGGGGACTTCACCCTTGCGAGCATGCCGCAGCGTTTCAAGCGCATCGGCGACCGGCACGCCGGCATCGACGCGCACGCCGGCTCCTTGCTTCCTTTACTGGAACTCTTCGACCGCCAGGGCCAAGGTGACGCGCCGTGGCCGCCGCACTATAAGAAGCAGGCGGGAGAGCCGGCGCGGGTGCAGCCGTCGAAGCGAAAGCGGCGCATGCGCTAGCCGGACGAGAAGACCTTGTCGAGCTCGTAGGGCTTGGTCACCTCGAGCTGGTCGTAGCGACAATCCTGCGGCCGCTTGTCGGGACGCCAGCGCAGGAAGATCGCGGCATGGCGGAAGCGATCGCCCTGCAGGTGGTCGTACTTCACCTCGCACACGCGCTCGAGGCGAAGCGGCTCCCACGAGAGGTCCTTGCCCGCGCTCCAGCGGCTTTGCGCACCCGGCATGCGGCTCGACTCCGCCGCGGCACCCGCCCAGTCGCGCCACGGATGTTCACGCATGGCGTTTTCCCTCAAGGGCTGCAATTCGCGCACGAGCGCCTTGCGCATCGCCATCGTGAAGGACGAGGTGACGCCGACGTGCTGCAGCACGCCGGCGTCGTCATAGAGGCCGAGCAGCAGCGAGCCGACGGCATCCTTGCCGGTCTTGTACCAGCGGAAGCCGGCGACGACGCACTCGGCGGTGCGCGCGTGCTTCACCTTGATCATGGCGCGCTTGCCGGGCTGGTAGCTCGCCTGCGCCGGCTTGGCGATGACGCCGTCGAGGCCCGCGCCTTCGAAATGCTCGAGCCAGTGCAGCGCCTGCTCGCGATCGCGCGTCATCGGCGTGAGATAGACGGGACTTCCGACCCTGGCGAGGAGCTTCTCCAGCGCGGCGCGTCTCGCGGCTTGCGCTTCCCCCATCAGGTTCCTGCCCTGGACGGCGAGCGCGTCGAAGGCGACGAAAGAGGCGGGCGTTTCCTTCGCCAGCTTCGCAACGCGCGACGCTGCAGGATGCAGGCGCAGCTGCAGCGCATCGAAATCCAGGCCGCGCGAGGTGGCGATGACGATCTCGCCGTCGAGCACGCAGCCCTCGGGCAGCCGCTCGACGAGCGCCTCGTGCAGCTCGGGAAAATAGCGGTCGAGCGGACGTGAATCGCGGCTCTGGATATACACGTCCTTGCCGTCGCGAAAGACGAGGGCGCGAAAGCCGTCCCATTTCGGCTCGAAGAGATAGTCGCCGCCTTCCGGCAGCGCCTCGGCGAGCTTGGCGAGCATCGGCTCGACCGGCGGCTTCGGCGTCACCTTAGCGGGCGTCGCGCAGGACCAGGCGGGCGATGAGCCCGCGCGGCTCGCGTGGCACGAGCTCGAGCGCGCCGCCATGGGCATGCGCGGTGCGCTCGACGATGGCGAGGCCGAGGCCCGACCCGCCGGCGCCCGAACGCGAGTCGTCCAGGCGCGTGAACGGGCGCTTCAGCCGCTCCACCTCGGTGGGCGGGATGCCGGGACCGTTGTCTCGCACCTCAACCGCGATGTCGCCATTCCTGTTTATTGCTTCGATTTCCACCGGCTCGCCTGCATAGCGCAGGGCGTTGTCGACGAGGTTGGCAATCGCGCGCCGTACCGCCATGCGCGCAAAGCGAAAACGCTTCGCCGCATGAGCAACCAGCCGCACGTCCTTGCCGATGCGGGCGTAATGCTCGGCCAGCTCCTCGAGCAGCTCGCCGAGGTCGTGCTCGTCCTTCTTCTCGTCGGCCCCGCGCGCGAAATCGAGGAACTGGCCGATGATGGCGTCGATCTCGTCGATGTCCGAGATCATGGCGTCGGTCGATTGTTCGTCTGCACCGCTCATCTCGAGGGCGAGTCGCAGGCGCGAGAGCGGCGTGCGCACGTCGTGCGAGATGCCGGCCAGGACCATCGCGCGCTCGCGCTCCATGCTCTGCAGATCGCTCGCCATGCGGTTGAAGGCCGCCGCCACGGTGCGGATCTCGCGCGCGCCTTCTTCCGGCAGCGGCTCGTGCGGCTGGCCGCGGCCGAGGCGCGTTGCGGCACGCCGCATCGCGGCGAGCGGCCGCGCGATGTTCGAGGCGATGAGCCAGGCGCCGATCAGCGCGAGCACCAGCACCGCGGCGAGCCAGCCCAGCCATTGCAGGCCGAAGCTCGGCTCGAAGCGCTCGCGCGGCAGCATCGCCCAGAACTCGTCCTCGTCGATGAAGAAGCTGACCCAGAACCCCGCCTGCCCGTCACGCGAATAGGCGAAGCGCGTACCGGCGCCGAGCGCCGAGCGCACCTTCTCCGACACCTTCTCGAACAGCGGGTCGTCGGGCAGCGCCTCGATATGCTCGCTCGCCGTGACCGGGAACACGCGCAGGCCCTCGGCGTCGTTCAGCTCGATGAGAAGCTGGCGGCGGCGCACCGGGTCGGCGTTGACGAGGGCCGCCCGGGTGAGGTTGATCGTGCTGACCGTCTGTTGTCCCAGCTCGCGCGAGCGCGGCTCGCGCTCATAGACGCGGTAGATCTGGAACGAGGCGAGTACTGCGGTGACGATGAGCAGCGCGATGAGCAGATACGCGCGTGCAAAAAGGGTCAAGGCTCTGGTCTGCCGTTACGGGTTTTGGTCATCAGGCACGAACACGTATCCGAAGCCCCATACGGTCTGGATGTGCTTGGGATGAGACGGATCTTCCTCCACGATCTTGCGCAGGCGCGAGATCTGCACGTCGATCGAGCGGTCGAAGACCTCGTATTCGCGGCCCCGCGCGAGCTCCATCAGCTTGTCGCGCGAAAGCGGCTGGCGCGGATGCTGGACCAGCACCTTGAGCACCGAGTACTCGCCGGTGGTGAGCGAGACGCTCTTGCCGTCCTTGGTGAGCGCGCGCGTCGAGAGATTGAATTCGAACCGGCCGAAGCGATGCAGCTCGCCGCCCGCGGCCGGCGCCCCCGGCGGGCCGGCGGGCGCGCGCCGGCGAAGCACCGCGTTGATGCGGGCGAGGAGCTCGCGCGGGTTGAACGGCTTCGGCAGGTAATCGTCCGCGCCCATCTCGAGGCCGACGATGCGGTCGACATCGTCGCCCTTCGCCGTCAGCATGATGATGGCCGGCGCGGCCTGCTGGGAGCGCAGCCGGCGGCAGATGGCGAGGCCGTCCTCGCCCGGCAGCATCAGGTCGAGGACGAGCAGATCGTAGCGCTCGCGGCCGAGCTGCTTGTCCATGCCCTTGGCGTCGGGCACCGCCTTCACTTCGTAGCCTTCGCCGGAGAGGTAGCGCACCAGCAGGTCGCGAAGGCGCTGGTCGTCGTCCACCACCAGAATGCGGGTCTTGAGCTCGGCCATATAAAGATTGTTACAAAAATCGGCAGATACGACACCCTCGGCGTAGCGCATCCCGGTAACATCGCTCACGCATGAAAGCCCGGCTGCTCCTGCTCGCATTTCTTGTCGCTGCCGCGCCGGCGATGGCGCAGCGCGGCGACCGGGAGCCGCCGCGCGACTTCGGCGGCAAGAATGCCGGCATGAGCAAGGACGAGCGCCAGCGCATGCGCGAGGACATGCGCGACGTTTACAGGGAAAGAGGCGGCGACCGGAACAATCGCGCGCGGCCTCCCGAGCGGCCGCCGCAGATGTCGCCGCAGGAGCGCGAGAAGCTGCGGCGCGACATCCAGGACGCTAACCGGGATCTGCGGCGGTAGCGCTTTCCTGTGCGCCGCCCTCGTTGGCGGCAGCCCCCTCGGCGTAAAAGCGCAGCGTGTTCTTGCCGGACTGCTTGGCGGCGTACATCGCCGTGTCGGCGTGCTTCATGAGCGCGGCGGCATCGACCGCATCGTCGGGCAGCACGCTGATGCCGATGCTCGCCGTCACGCTCACCTGAGCGCCCGGGATGCTGTACGGATGCATGATCTCGGCAAGGAGCTTGCGCCCGACGATCTCCACCGGCAGCAAATCCTGGATGTCCTCGAGCACGACGAGGAATTCGTCGCCGCCCAGGCGCGCGATCAGGTCGCTCGCCCGCAGGTGCTTGCGCAGACGCGCGGCCGTTTCGACGAGGACGGTGTCGCCGGCGTCGTGGCCGTGCAGGTCGTTGATCTGCTTGAAGCCATCCAGGTCGATGAAGACGACGGCGAGCTTGGCGTTGCGTCGGCGCGCGCGCTGCACCGACTGCTCGAGCGAAGGCCCGAGGCCGGTCCGGTTGGCGAGCCCCGTGAGCGCATCGCTGTAGGCGAGAGAGGACATGCGCTCGCGCGCCAGCATGATCTCGGTGATGTCGCGTCCGACGCCGCGGTAGCCGATGAAGCGGCCGTCGCCGGCAAAGCGCGGCTCGCCGCTCACGGCGAAGTAGCGCACGCTGCCGCCGGACAGGCGGCGC
>DATDCR010000097.1:0-10095 GCA_036524215.1 Burkholderiales bacterium | reverse complement strand
AGGGCGGCAGCACGATCACGCAGCAGCTCGTGAAGAACTTCTTCCTCACGCCGGAGCGCACGCTGCGGCGCAAGTTCACCGAGCTCGTCATGGCGATCCTGGTCGAGGTGCACTACGGCAAGGACGAGATCCTCGAGACCTATCTCAACGAGATCTATCTCGGCCAGGACCGCGACCGCGCGATCCACGGCGTCGGCCTCGCTTCGCAGTTCTATTTCGGCAAGGAGGTGCGCGACCTCTCGCTCGCCGAATCGGCGCTGCTCGTCGGCATCATCAAGGGCCCGGGGCTGTACGACCCGCGCCGGCATGCCCAGCGGGCCGTTGAGAGGAGAAACCTGGTCTTGCGCGAGACGCGGGAGATCGGGGCGATCAACGACCAGCAGTACGCCGCAGCACGCGCGGCAGGCCTTGGCATCGTGGCCGATCCTTTCATGGGCACTTCGCCCTTCCCCGCCTTCGTCCAGCTCGTGCACCGGCAGCTGCAGCGCGACTACGCCGACAAGGACCTGCGCTCCGAAGGCCTGCGCATCTTCACCACGCTCGACCCGCGCGTGCAGGGCGCGGCCGAGCGCGCCCTTAGCCAGCGCCTTGCGCAGTACGACAAGCAGAAGCGCTTCGGCCCCGCCGGCATGGAAGGCGCGGTGGTGGTGACCGATTCGCAAAGCGGCGAAGTGCAGGGGCTGGTCGGCGGGCGCAACGCGCGCTATCGCGGCTACAACCGCGCGCTGGATGCGGCGCGGCCCATCGGCTCCCTGCTGAAGCCGGTCATCTACCTGACGGCGCTGTCGGATCCCTCGCGCTACACGCTCGTCACGCCGATCGACGATGGCCCCTTCGTCTGGAAGAGCCGCGGCGCGCCCGACTGGCAGCCGCAGAACTACGACAAGAAGTTCCACGGCATGGTGCCGCTGCGCGTGGCGCTCGCGCAGTCGTACAACGCCGCGACGGCTCGCCTTGGAACCGAGATCGGCCTCGAGAAAGTGCTTGCCAACGTGAAGAAGCTCGGCGTCGAGCGCGACCTGCGGCCGCTCGCCTCCACCCTGCTTGGCGCGGCGGAGATGAGCCCGCTCGAGGTGGCGCAGATGTACCAGACGATCGCGAGCGGCGGCTTCCGCTCGCCGCTGCGCGCGATCCGCGAGGTGACGACGCAGGACGGCCGCCCGCTGCAGCGCTACGGGCTGAGCGTGGAGCAGGCCTTCGCGCCCGAGCCGGTCTACCTGATCACCGCCGCCATGCAGGGCGTGGTGCGCGAAGGCACGGCGCAGGCGCTGAAGAGCTTCCTGCCGCCCGAGATCAGCGTCGCCGGCAAGACGGGCACCACGGACGAGCAGCGCGACGCCTGGTTCGCGGGCTTCACCGGCGATCACCTCGCCGTGGTCTGGATCGGCTACGACGACAACCGTGCCGCGCGCCTTTCCGGCGCCGCTTCGGCGCTGCCGATCTGGGGCGACCTGATGGCCGCGCTCTCGCCCGAGCCGCTCGCCGTGCCGAAGCCCGACGGCATCGAGGAAGTCTGGATCGATTCGCAGACCAACCTGCGCGGCGACTCGGGCTGCGCCGGCGCGCTCGAGCTGCCGTTCGTGCAGGGCTCGGCCCCCACCGAGCGCGCCCCATGCGCGAGCGCCATGGGCAGCGCGCGCGACGCGGTCGACGAGACGGTGAAGAAAGCGAAGAGCTGGCTCGAGCGCCTGTTCGGGCGCTAGCTACTTCCCTTCACTTGCCGGAGCGGATGTCGGTGTAAGGATTGCCCTTCCTGGCGTCGATGAGCTTCCATCAGGATTGACGACCCCGTCAGGGGCAGCCTGCTGCGACGGCGCCATGGATGCAGGGCATTTCTTTAAGATCGCCGCCTGCTGCAAAGCATCGTATTCGCCACGCAGCCTTCCATACTCGGCTTCCTGCTCCTTTGTTCCGCCGAGCCAGAATAATGCCGGCCAGAACAGCAACCCACCGACCCAACCGATCGCCTGGTCGTTAGCCGCCGCTTGATCAAGCCGTCCACCAAGCTGGCTAAAGCGTTGATGGAGGCGCAGCTGCTCGGCCGCGATCTGGTCGCAGTCATAGTTGGAATACTGCTGCGGAGAAACCTGTTGGGGAACGATGTCCTTCGATGCGGTGGAGCATCCGGCAACCGCCAAGGCGGCTATCTGGGCAGCAAGCACGATCTTCTTCATCCTGATTCTCCCCAGTGGCGCTATTTACGCGGTCCGCTTTTCGTCAACTCCTCGATGAAAGCCTCGATATTTGTACGCGCCGCCCCTTCGTTTGCCAGTCGCAACCTCTCCACACCCAAGAAGGAATCACCGGCTTTTGCCGTATAGGGGCGGGTGACGGTCGTCTTCCATGCGGTCTTGTTGGAAATTCTTTCGATCAGGTCATAGTCGACCGTCATCGTCACGGTCATGTCGAAGCCTAGGAAAGGTTGCTGGACATTCCCTATGGTCGCGCTCAACAAGTACCGGCCCGCTTGCGGGCTCGCCGCCGCGAGCCCGGCATTGCGTAGAGAGCCGCGCAGCGCGGCATCGAATGCTGAAGAGCTGATGTTTGAATTCAGCATCGGATTCGTTTCGCGACCGCCGACGACATCCTTAACCTCGACCTGGCCTCGCAATTCCTGTGGAATAGAGAGCGCCACATTGGGCGAGACGGATACCATCATCGCTTCCTGGTTGGCGGGCGTGGCACAGCCGGACAACACCGCGAGCGCTGCGAGTGCTAGACAGGTGCAACCACATGAAAGAAGCTTGTGCATCGCCACCTCCCCTTGTTGCTTGCTTGACGTGGTCAGAGACGCGGCCACTATAGGCCTGAAATCATCTCGGATACATACCAGGAAAGAGTGATGTCGCGCAAAATTGAGCGCTATAAGAAGATCTCTCTAGTGCGGTTCATTCTCGTGTCGCTGCTCGCCGGTTGCGCGACGCAGGCACCTTCGCCGGTGGAGCAGCCTTCGCCCGGCGTGAAGGAGAACGTCGCCATCGCCGGCCTCATGGAAAGCGCGCGCGCCGATAGCGCCGCGGGCCGGCTGCCGAATGCCGCGGCTTCCCTCGAGCGCGCGCTGCGCATCGAGCCGCGCAATCCCCGCCTCTGGCAGGAGCTCGCGCGCGTGCGCCTGAAGCAGGGCGACTTCGCGCAGGCCGAAAGCTGCGCGCTGCGCTCGAACTCCTGGGCCGGCAACGACGGCGCGCTGCGCGCCGAGAACGCGCGCATCATTGCCGCCGCGCGCGAGCGCCGCCGCTAGATCAATTCGGGGACGGAGCCCTGACTCAGCCCGTCAGGCTCTTCAGGACGTTGAAGTCGATCGGCTTGACGATGTGCTGATCGATGCCGGCGTCGATCGACTCGTGCCGGTCTTCGTCGCTGCCGAAGCCGGTGACGGCGATGATGCGCACGGTGTTGCCGAGGAACTCGCGCAGCTGGCGCGCGACGTCGTGGCCGCTCATGTCCGGCATGTTGAGGTCGAGAAGCACGATGTCGGGACGCGCCGCGCGCGCCATGCGCACCGCGGACTGCCCGTTGTAGGCGACGTCGACGCTGTGGCCCATGCGGCTCAAGAGGAGCTCCAGCGCGTGCGCCGCATCGACATGGTCGTCGACCACGAGCACGCGCCGCTGCAGGTTGCGGCGCGGCGCATCGGCCGGCAGCACGTGCGCCTTGTTCAGGCGCGCGAGGGTCAGCACTTCGTCGGCGCTCAGCGAGGAAAGGCGCTCGTAGGCGCTCGAGGCGAAGCTCGCCAGCGAGGACAGCACGCTCAGGTCCTCGCGGTCGAACTTGCGCTCGGGGTGGTGGGCGACGATGCAGACCGTGCCGACGATCTGGTCGCCGACGGAAAAAGGCGTAAGCAGGGTCTCGAAGATGCGCGGCGAAATGGCGCGCGCCGCGACGTAATGCCGATCGGGAAGCACCATCAGCTGCGCGCTGCCGCGATCGAGCACCGTGCCGCAGGGGCTGCCGTCCCGCGGCATGGTTCCCCATAGCAGGTGCCGCATCTCTCCCGAGATGGCGTGCCAGCGGAATATGCGCCGCCCGCCTTCCTCTTCCACCAGGCTGACGGCGGCGGAATCGGCGCGGCAGAGCACGAGCGCCACGTCGGTGAGCTTCTGCAGGACGTGGCGCGGCGAGCCGGCGAGCTCCTCGGCCAGCATGGCGAGCCCGCGGCGTCGCGCCCGCGGGTCGGGCGAGCGGCTGGCCCGGCGATCGAGCTCTTCATTGGCGATGACGGCGTCGAGGGACGCGACCGTTTCCATGCGAGGCGCGACTATGCCCCGTAACCTAGGCGACGGTTAGGGCCGGACGGCCCTAGTCGAGATCGCCGCGCGCGAAGAGCGCCGCAGCTTGGGCGCGACGGGCGACGCCGAGCTTCTGGAACACGTTGCTCAGGTAATTCTTCACGGTCTTGTCGCTCAGCCCGAGAGCCAGAGCGATTTCCTTGTTCGTCTTGCCTTCCACCACAAGGCCAAGGACGCGGCGCTCCTGCGCCGACAGCGAATCGACCTTCTGGGCGCGCTGCGCCACCGGCTGCGCCGCCGTGGAGTCGAGCACCGGCTGGCCCGCGGCGGCGGCGCGGATCGCGCTGACCAGCGCCTGGTGGCCGATGTCCTTCAGGAGATACCCGCTCGCGCCGGCAAGCACGGTGGACATCACCGCCTCCTCGTCGCTGTGCGAGGTCAGGAACAGCACGCGCGTGCCCGGCAGCGTGGAAAGGATCTCGCGGCAGGCGTCCACGCCGCTGCCGTCGGGCAGGCGCAGGTCCATCAGCACGACGTGCGGCCGCACTGCGCCCGCATACGCGATCGCCTCCTCTACGGAGGCCGCCTCGCCCGCGACCTCGAGTCCTTCGACATCGCCCAGCAGCGCGCGCAGCCCGGCCCGCACCATCTGGTGATCGTCGACGAGGAGGATGCGGACCGTCATCGTGCCTGCGGGAATTCGACCTGGATGTGGGTGCCGCGCTCGGGCGTCGACGTCACCCTCGCGTGTCCGCCGAGCTTGCGCGCCCGCGCCTGGATATTGTGCAGCCCGAGGCCGATGTGCGCTTGCGCATCGCTGGGGATGCCGCCGCCATCGTCTGTCACGTCCAGGCTTACGCGCCGCTCACGCAATGCGAGCGTCAGGCGCGCGTTCCTGGCCGCGGCATGGCGCATGACGTTGCTTACGGCTTCCTGCGCGATGCGCTGCACGTGCATCGCCTGCTCCGGCGTGAGCGCACGGACCGCCTCCCGGTCGATGTCGAAGGAGAAGGCGGGACCCCCGGCTCCGGCGGCGGGCATGGCACGGCGGATCTCCTGCACGAACTGCTCCTGCGTCTGCGGCGCGCGCGGAATGCCGGAAATGAAGCTGCGCAGGTCCTGGATCACGAGGTTCAGTCCGGCGCCTGCCTCGGCAAGCAGGTGCGCCGCGCGCGCCGGATCCTTGTCGAGGAACCGCCTGCAGTTCTCGAGCCCGAGCCCGATGGCATAGATCGACTGGATGCAACCGTCGTGCAGGTCGAGCGCGAGGCGCTCGCGCTCGGCCAGGAACCTTTGCCGATCGCGGGCGCGCGAGGCGAGCACGGCGCCGAGCGCCATCAGCAGCAGGGTCGCCAGCACGCCCCCCGTGACGAGCAGGCTGCGCTGCTGGTAGTACGGCGCGAGAACCGCGTCCGCTTCCTGGCCGACGATCACGGTGAGCGGATAGCTCTGCAGCTTGCGGTAGGAGAAGAAGCGCTCGACGCCATCGACGCGCCCCAACGCGCGGAAATCCCCGCTCTGCCCGGCGCCCGGGCGCAGCGCGATCGTGTCGGCGAGCGAGACGCGCCGCGCATCGCCAATCGGACCGGTGCGCGCGAGGATCTCGCCGTCATTGCGCGCCAGGGTGATCACGCCCTGCGGGCCGAGATCGATATCCTTGTATACGTCCTCCAGCGCGGGCGGCGGCAGGGCCATGACGATAAGGCCGGCGAAGCGGCCGTCGCCGGCGAGGATCGGCCGGCTGAACTGGATCGCCCACTGCTGCGTGACGCGGCCATAGACGGGACTGCTGACATAAAGCTGGTCACGGCCCGCCGCCCGCTGGAGGCGAAAGTAGTCGCGGTCGGCGAAGTTGGGCGCTCCGCTGACCGGCATTTTGCTGTAGAGCAGGTCGCCCTTGTCGTCCACCACCGCGAGCTGGATGACGCGCTCCTTCTGCAGGTTTTCCTCGTGGCGTGCCAGTGCCACGCCGAAGGAAGCGCGATCGCGAAGCCACTGGTCGCGCAGCAGGCGCAGCGACAGGTCGATCGCGCGCACCGACGAATCCTCGTACTGCGCGAGGCTGCGCGCGAGGTTGTTGCCGACCGCGTAGGCCGCGTGGACCGCGCTGTCGTGCGCCTGCTTCAGCACCCATCCGATCGCTGCCCACAGGATGAGCGCCACCGCGGCGAACGGCAGCAGGTATTCGAGCGAAAGAAGCAGGCGCCGCGTCATTCCTTCGGCATCCTCGCGTGCCAGTCGGTCTCGCGCTGGTACGCGTGCCCCGCGGCGAGCAGCGCCTCCTCGCCGAACGGCCGCCCGACGAGCTGCATCCCGATCGGCAGGCCGCGCGAGTCGAAGCCGCAGGGCAGGACGAGCGAGGGCACGCCGAGATAATTCACCCAGCGCGTGAGGCGCGTCACGTCGGCGAGGCGCCTCGCCGTTTCGGGGCCGCCGTGCACGCCGGTCTCCTCGCGCGTCGGAATCGGCACGGCGATCGCCGGGCAGAGATACGCGTCCGCATCGCCGAGCGCCTTCTTCCACTGCTCGAGCCAGATCGAGCGCAGGCGCAGCACCTCGAGATATTGCGCGGCGGGAATCGCGAAGCCCGCCTCCAGCCGCACGCGCACCGCCGACGAGTAATCCTGCGAGCGCGTACGCATCCATTGCGCATGCTGCGCCGATGCCTCGCTCTGCATCACGGTCAGGCAATGCGCGGATAGCAGGTCGAACTCCGGCGGCTCGATTTCCTTTGCTTCGGTGAAGACCTTCCTCGCGCCGAGCACGGCCGTGGCGACCTCGGCATGCGCATTGCGCTCGATCCATCCGCTGGATGTCACGACCTTCATCGGCCGCGGACTCAAATCCACCCGGGTGGCGGCAATCGTGGAAAAAAGCAGCGCGCAGTCCTCCGCCGAGCGCGCCAGCGGCCCGATCGTGTCGAGCGAATGCGAAAGCGGCATCGCGCCGCCGAGCGGCACCCGGCTCCACGTCGTCTTGAGACCGGTCACGCCGCACGCCGAAGCCGGAAGCCGCACCGAGCCTCCGGTATCGGAGCCGAGAGCGCCGAAGACGAGCCGCGCGGCCACCGCAGCGCCCGAGCCGCTCGAAGAGCCGCCCGTGATGTAGTCCGGATTCCACGGATTGCAGCAGTCGCCCCAGTGGTCGTTGTGGCCGGTCGGCCCGTAGGCGAACTCCGCCATGTTGAGCGCGCCGATATCGAGCGCGCCCGCCGCGTCGAGCCGCTCGATGACCGCCGCGGTCTGCGGCGCGACCCAGCCTTTGCGGATCTTCGAGCCGCAGTTCGACACCTTGCCCGCGCGGTAGAACATGTCCTTGTGGGCGAGCGGGATGCCGGCCAGCGCCCCGGTGTCTGCGCCCGGGAAGCGCATCTCGGTGGAGATGAAGGCATTGGTCCGCTTCTGCCAGCGCTCGATGCGGGCGCGGCAGGAGTCCAGCAGCTCCGCCGGCGAAAGCTCGCGCCGCTGCAGCCTGGCGCGCGCCTCGGCGAGGGTGAGCGTCGCGGGCTCGCTCATTTCTTCAGGACCGCGAGGTACGTCGCCGGGTCGGTCTCGAACGGCAGCTTCTCGCGCAGCCGGTCGACGACGTTCAGCGCGTTCACGCCCACCGCCAGGCGCTCGCCGCGGCCGGCGGCAAGCGGAACGCCTTGCGCCGCCAGCATGGTTTCGATGGTTTCGCCCGTCAGGTTTTTCATCGTCGCTATGATAAGGCTCTACCCGAAGAGGAAACTGAGGAGGAAGAATGCCGCACGCACGCGCCAGGGACGGGACGCGACTGTATTACGAGGAAGCCGGCAGCGGCAGGCCCGTGATCTTCATCCACGAGTTCGCCGGCGACGCGCGCAGCTGGGAGCCGCAGATGCGCCACTTCGCGCGCTATTTCCATTGCATCGCCTTCAATGCGCGCGGCTTCCCGCCGTCCGACGTTCCTGCTGAGGGTGAGAAATACTCGCAGGAGCATGCGCGCGACGATGTGATCGCCGTGCTCGACCACCTGAAGATCGAAAGCGCGCATGTCGTCGGCCTCTCGATGGGCGGTTTCGCCGCCCTGCACGTCGGCATCGCTTATCCACAGCGCGCGCGCTCGCTCGTCATCGCGGGCTGCGGCTATGGCGCGGAGCCCGACAAGAAAGACAAGTTCCGCGCCGAGTGCGAGGCCGCGGCGGCTTCGTTCGAGGCGAACTGGACCGAGGCGGCGAAGAAGTACGCGCTCGGCCCGACGCGCGTGCAGTTCCAGAACAAGGACCCGCGCGGCTGGGCGGAGTTCGCGCAGCAGCTCGGCGAGCATTCGCCGAGGGGCCAGGCGCTCACCATGCGCGGCGTGCAGATGAAGCGCCCGTCGCTCTACGAGCTGACCGACGCGATGAAGAAGATCACCGTGCCGACGCTGATCATGACCGGCGACGAGGACGATCCCTGCCTCGAGCCGGCGCTCCTCATGAAGCGGCACATCCGCACGGCCGGGCTGGTGATGCTGCCCTGGTCGGGCCACACCATCAACATCGAGGAGCCCGAGCCCTTCAACCGGGCCCTCTTCGAGTTCTTCCTGCGCGTCGACGAGGGGCGCGCCGTGCCGCGCGATCCGCGCTCGATCGCCACCGGCATGCTCGGCTTCACGAAGAAATGATCCTCGTCACCGGCGGCGCCGGCTTCGTCGGCCTGAACGTCGTCGAGCAGCTCGTCGCCCGCGGCGACAAGGTGGTGGTCTACGACGTCGCCGCGCCGCGCATCGAGGTCCTAGCGGAGCTCGGCGACGTGACCAACCTCGACGCCCTGAACCGCGCGCTCGAGATCCACAAACCGGATGCCGTCATCCACCTGGCGGCGATCACCGCCGGGCTGGAACGCGACGCGCGCGAGCCGCGGCGCATCGCCGAGGTGAATCTCATCGGAACGATCAACGTCCTAGAGTCCGCGCGCAGCCACGGCGTCCGACGGTTCGTGCACGCGAGCACCGGCGCCCTCTTCGGAGCCGCCGGCATCCAGGTCCCCGAGCCGCTCGACGAGGAGCGGCACCGCCCGGTGCCCGAATCGATGTACGGCATCACCAAGTATGCCGCCGAGCGAAGCTGCCTCAGGCTGGGAGAGCTGTGGCGCATGGACGTGCGCATCGGCCGCCTCGCGACGGCCTACGGCCGCTGGGAGCATGCGACGAGCGCGCGCGACCACCTTTCTCCGCCGACGCTGATCGCGAAGCTGGCCTCGACCGGCGGGGAAGCGGTCTTCCCGAAGCTCGGTCCGACGGATTACATCTACGCGCCAGATCTCGCGAGCGCGCTGATCGCGCTCCTCGATGCAAAGGCGCCCAAGCACCGCCTCTATCACCTCGGCACCGGCGCGGCGTGGGCATTGCCGGAATGGTGCGCCCTTCTCGCCAGGCGCTTCCCGAAGTTCCGCTGGCGCGAATCGAGCGACCCGGCCCAGTGCAACGTGCGCCCGTTAGCGCCGACGCCGCGCACCCGCTTCTCGAACCGGCGCCTCGTCGAGGACCTCGGCTGGCAGCCGCGCTTCCCGCCGGCCGCCGCGCTGGACGATTACCTCGCCTGGATGGGGGAGCACCCGCTCTAGAGCGAGGCGGCGGAGAAGGTGTCGCAGTCCTTCGGCCGGCCGGAGTCGAAGCCACGCTTGAACCAGCGCATGCGCTGCTCCGAGCTGCCGTGCGTGAAGGAATCGGGCACGACGCGGCCCTGAGTCTGCTTCTGCAGCCGGTCGTCGCCGATCGCATTCGCGGCGGTGAGCGCTTCTTCGACGTCGCCCGAGGAGAGCTGTTTCATCGTGCCCGCGTAATGGCCCCAGATGCCGGCGTAGCAGTCGGCCTGCAGCTCCATGCGCACCGAGGTGCGGTTGAATTCGGCCTTCGAGCGTCC
>DATDCR010000096.1:0-2448 GCA_036524215.1 Burkholderiales bacterium | reverse complement strand
GCTCGGCTACACGCCGGAGCGCATCCTGAAGGAGTTCTTCGACTTCGACACCTTTCACATCAAGGCGGCCGGGGCGGAGTTCGACGTGGTGCCCGAGCGGCTGCGCGGCGAAGTGGCGCGCTTCGACATCAACGAGCGCAGCGGCAAGACGATCGTCGCCAAGGACAAGCGCATCACCGTCAAGCACATCCGCGACATGGAAGCCGCGGGGCTGAAGAAGATCAGCGCGCCGGACGAGTTCATCCTCGGCCGCACGCTCGCGCACAACGTCATCAACAAGGAAACCGGCGAGATCATCGCCAACGCCAACGACGAGATCACCGAGACGCTGCTCGCCCAGCTGCGCGAGGCGAAGATCGACAAGGTGCAGACGCTGTTCACCAACGATCTCGACCAGGGCGCCTACATCTCGCAGACGCTGCGCGCGGACGAGACCGCCGACATGAACGCGGCGCGCGTCGCCATCTACCGCATGATGCGCCCGGGCGAGCCGCCGACGGAAGACGCGGTGGAGACGCTGTTCAACGGACTGTTTTTCGCCGAGGAGCGCTACGACCTGTCCGCGGTGGGCCGCATGAAGTTCAACCGCCGCATCGGCGCGCCGAGCGAATTCAGCTGGCAGCTGCGCTTCCGCGGCGTCGCCTTGCCCAAGGAAGCCGACGACGAGCTGCGCGCGTACTTCAAGCACGTGCCCGAGCTTTCGGTCAACAAGGTGAGCCTGGAAGGCATCGCCAACGAAGCCGAGGCGCAGGCCGCGGTCGACAAGATGTTCCACGACCTCAAGAGCAAGGGCATCGACAAGTCCAAGCTCGAAGTGCGCATCGAGAACCGCCTCACGCTCTCGCCCAAGGATATCGTCGAGGTGATTCGCATCCTGGTCGAGCTGCGCAACGGCCGCGGCGAGATCGACGACATCGATCACCTCGGCAACCGCCGCGTGCGCTCGGTGGGCGAGCTGGCGGAGAACCAGTTCCGCGCCGGCCTGGTCCGGGTGGAAAGGGCGGTGAAGGAGCGCCTGTCGCAGGCCGAGTCCGAGAACCTGATGCCGCACGACCTGATCAATGCCAAGCCGATCTCGGCCGCGATCAAGGAGTTCTTCGGCTCGTCCCAGCTCTCGCAGTTCATGGACCAGACCAATCCCCTGTCGGAGATCACGCACAAGCGGCGCGTGTCGGCGCTCGGACCGGGCGGTCTGACGCGCGAGCGCGCCGGCTTCGAAGTGCGCGACGTGCACCCGACGCATTACGGCCGGGTGTGCCCGATCGAGACGCCGGAAGGGCCGAACATCGGGCTGATCAACTCGCTCGCGCTCTACGCGCGCACCAACCGCTACGGCTTCCTCGAGACCCCGTATCGGAAGGTGAAGGACAGCAAGGTCACGTCGGAGATCAGCTACTTGTCGGCCATCGAGGAAGGCAACTACGTGATCGCGCAGGCGAACGCCTCGATCGACAAGAACGGCAAGCTCACCGACACCCTGGTGTCCTGCCGCTTCAAGAATGAGTTCGAGCTCAAGGCGCCGGAAGACGTGCAGTACATGGACGTGGCGCCTTCCCAGATCGTCTCGGTGGCGGCCTCGCTGATCCCGTTCCTCGAGCACGACGACGCGAACCGCGCGCTGATGGGCTCGAACATGCAGCGCCAGGCGGTGCCCTGCCTGCGTCCGGAGAAGCCGTTCGTCGGCACGGGCGTCGAGCGCACGGCGGCCATCGACTCCGGCACCTGCGTCGTCGCCCTGCGCGGCGGCGTGGTCGACTACGTCGACGCCACCCGCATCGTGGTGCGGGTGAACGACGACGAGACGGTGCCGGGCGACGTCGGCGTCGATATCTACAAGCTGACGAAGTACACGCGCTCGAACCAGAACACCAACATCAACCAGCGTCCGATCGTGAAGCAGGGCGAGAGGATCGCCAAGGGCGACGTCGTCGCCGACGGCGCCTCGACCGACCTCGGCGAGCTGGCGCTCGGGCAGAACATGCTCGTCGCCTTCATGCCGTGGAACGGCTTCAACTTCGAGGACTCGATCCTGATCAGCGAGCGCGTGGTGGCGGACGATCGCTTCACCTCGATCCATATCGAGGAGCTCACCGTCGTCGCGCGCGATACCAAGCTCGGGCCCGAGGAAATCACGCGCGACATCTCGAACCTGTCCGAAGCGCAGCTCGTGCGCCTGGACGAGTCGGGCATCGTCTACATCGGCGCGGAAGTCGAGGCCGGCGATGTCCTCGTCGGCAAGGTGACGCCGAAAGGCGAAACCCAGCTCACGCCGGAGGAGAAGCTGCTGCGCGCGATCTTCGGCGAGAAGGCGTCCGACGTTAAGGACACCAGCCTGCGCGTGCCCTCGGGCATCAGCGGCACCGTCATCGACGTGCAGGTGTTCACGCGCGAAGGCATCGAGCGCGACAAGCGCAGCCAGTCGATCATCGAGGAGGAGCTCAAGCGCTA
>DATDCR010000095.1:0-2438 GCA_036524215.1 Burkholderiales bacterium | reverse complement strand
CAGGAGATCAGCGACTGCGCGCTCGAGCTCAAGCTGCTGATCGAGCAGATGCGCGAGCAGGTCCAGAACATCGAATGACGGGTCGTCTCTTTGTAATCACTGCTCCGTCCGGGGCGGGCAAGACATCGCTCATCGACGCCGTGATGCGCGCCGACCCGACGCTCAAGATCTCGATCTCGTATACGACGCGGCCGCCGCGCGGCAGCGAGAAGAACGGCGTGGACTACCACTTCGTGGACCTCGCCACGTTCCTCGCCATGCGCAGCCGCGGCGAGTTCCTCGAGAGCGCGGAGGTGCACGGCAATCACTACGGCACGGCGAAGCAGGTGATCCTCGATGCCATCAAGCGCGGCGACGACCTGATCCTGGAGATCGACTGGCAGGGCGCGCAGCAGGTGCGCCGCCTCTATCCCCAGTGCATCGGCATCTTCATCCTGCCACCTTCGATCGAAGAGCTGGAACGGCGCATGCGCTCGCGCGGGCAGGATGCCGAGGCCGTCATCCAGCGCCGCCTGCAAAACGCCCGCGAAGAGCTGGCGCACGCCGAGGAGTTCAAATACGTTATAATTAACAAAGACTTCGAAACTGCCCAGCGCGAGCTCGCGAGCATCATCCAGACCGAGCGCGCCAAATCCAGTTCTTCAACCTGAGCAACCATGGCCCGGATCACTGTCGACGACTGCCTGAAGAGAATCTCGAACCGCTTCCATCTCACGCTGGCCGCGACCTATCGCGCCCGCCAGCTCAGCGCCGGCGCCTCGCCGCTCGTCGAGCCGAACCGCGACAAGGCGACGGTGATCGCCCTGCGCGAGATCGCCAGCGGCAAGGTCGGCACCGAAGTCCTCAAGCGCAACCCGACGCCGCCCGCATCGCCCGGGTTGTAGATCAAAAACGGGGTCAGGTAATCTGACCCCATGGCGGCTGCTGCACCCCTGCTGCGGGACCCCGAGCGCTTCGGCTACCTGAAGCCGAAGGACGTCGCGCGCCTGGAAGAGGCGTACCGCTTCTCGGAAGCCGCCCACGCCGGTCAGATCCGCCAGTCCGGCGACCCGTACATCTCTCATCCGCTCGCGGTCGCCGAGATCCTCGCCGACTGGCACCTCGACGGGCAGACCCTGATCGCGGCCCTGCTGCACGACGTGACCGAAGACACCGCGGTCACCAAGGACGAGATCTCGGACACCTTCGGCAAGCCGGTGGCCGAGCTGGTCGACGGCGTGTCGAAGCTCGACAAGATCGAGTTCCAGTCCGCC
Source organism: Burkholderiales bacterium (assembly GCA_036524215.1). Taxonomy (GTDB): domain Bacteria; phylum Pseudomonadota; class Gammaproteobacteria; order Burkholderiales; family SG8-39; genus SCGC-AG-212-J23. The sequence goes on along the minus strand of DATDCR010000095.1, from coordinate 1,185 downwards.
GAGCAGCTGCAGGCCGAGAACTTCCGCAAGATGCTGCTCGCCATGGCGCGCGACGTGCGCGTCATCCTGATCAAGCTCGCCGACCGGCTGCACAACATGCGCACCTTGGGGGCCGTGAACCCGGCCAAGAGGCGGCGCGTAGCTCGCGAGACGATGGAGATCTATGCGCCCATCGCCAACCGCCTCGGGCTCAATACGCTTTACCACGAGCTGCAGGAGCTCGCCTTCGCGCACCTGTATCCGCTGCGCTACAAGGTGCTCGCCAAGGCGACCAAGGCGGCGCGCGGCAACCGGCGCGAGATGATCGGCCGCACGCTCGAGGCCGTGAAGCGCAAGCTGGCCGAAGGCGGCATCGACGCGGTGGTGCACGGGCGCGAGAAGCACGTGTATTCGACCTATCGCAAGATGATCGAGAAGCACCTTTCCTTCTCGCAGGTGCACGACATCTTCGGCTGCCGCGTCGTCGTGAAGGACGTGCCCGCCTGCTACCTCGCGCTCGGCGCCCTGCATTCGCTCTACAAGCCGATCCCGGGCAAGTTCAAGGATTACATCGCCATCCCGAAGGCGAACGGCTACCAGTCGATCCATACCGACCTCATCGGGCCTTACGGCGTTCCGGTCGAGGTGCAGATCCGCACCGAGCAGATGCACCGCCTGGCCGAATCCGGCGTGGCCTCGCACTGGCTTTACAAGGACGACACCGACAAGCTCTCCGATCTGCAGAAGCAGACGCACCGCTGGCTGCAGTCGCTGCTCGAGATCCAGAACCAGTCGGGCGACCCGAAGGAGTTCCTCGAGCACGTCAAGGTCGACCTCTTCCCCGACGAGGTGTACGTCTTCACGCCGAAGGGCAAGATCCTTTCGCTGCCCAGAGGCGCGACCGCGGTCGACTTCGCGTACGCCGTGCACACCGACATCGGCAATCGCTGCGTGGCGGCGAAGGTGAACGGCGAGCTGGTGCCGCTGCGCGCGGAGCTGCGCAACGGCGATCGCGTCGAGATCATCACCGCCAGCCATGCCAAGCCGAACCCCGGCTGGCTGCAATACGTGCGCACCGGCAAGGCGCGCTCGAACATCCGCCACTTCCTGAAGACCATGCAGTACGAGGAGTCCGCCGGCCTCGGCGAGCGCCTGATCGAGCAGGCGCTGAAGAGCCTGAAAGCCTCGCTCGCCGACGTCGACGCG
>DATDCR010000094.1:0-8073 GCA_036524215.1 Burkholderiales bacterium | reverse complement strand
TCGGCCGGTTGAGCACCACGCCCAGGGTCGCGGATTCCGTCCGCGTGACGAGCACGACGCTTTCGCGGAAATTCGGATCGGCCAATCCCGGCTTTGCGACCAGCAGGATGCCGGTCGGCTGTGCGAGTGCAGGGCCGGCAGCGCAGAGGAGCAGAAGCAACCAGCGCTTCATGCGCTGCATTATCGCGCGCGCTATGCGTGCCGGCGGCTTTCACGGCGCGGCAGCGCCAGCCAGAGCCAGGCGAAGACCGCGAGCAGGACGAGCGCGATGACCGCGGCGACGACAGGGTTCTTCGCCACCACGCTCGCCACCACGTACGTGTCCAGCCCGACGCCCAGCGCCAGCGGGATCATGCCGGCGAGCACCATGTTCGAGGCGAGCCACACGAATCGCTCGCTCACGGCCTTCGGCTCGGCCTGGCGGTGCAGCGCGGCAGGCGTCATGACGAGCGCCATGGCGAGCGCGCTGAGAATTGTCGCGGCAAGGTGCAGCATCTGCGCCGTGCCGCTCAGTTTCTCGTCGAAGCCCTGGTTGAACACCGCGATCAGCTGGAAGCCGAAGAGCGCCTGGATGCCGGGCAGCACCATGCGGCATTCCTCGAGCAGATGCCCGGCGGCCGCGTCGAGCGAGAGCTCTTCCTTCTCTCCGCTGCCGATCGGCTTGCGAAGCGCCATGGCGCGCCTGAAGCAAGCGCCGCGCGCGCGCGGCTAGTCCTTGCGGACTAGCGTGCGGAAAGTGATCGAGTAGCGCAGCTCGCGCGTCGCCGGGATGCTGTGCTGCCAGCGCCAGCGCGCGTTGCCCTGCATCTGATAGGCGGAGCGCGGCGCGAGGTCGAGGACGAGCGGTTTCTCCTTCGACGTTCCCTGATAGGGCCGCAGGCGCATCTTTGCCCAACCGCCGAGCGACACGCCGCCGAGACGCTCGAAATTCGGGGCGTCGCGATGCCAGCCGAGCGGCGTGCCGGGGCGGTACTCGGCGACCAGCGCCTGCACGAGTGCCGCCGGCTCGATCGTCATCCAGCGCGCCATGCTGTCGCGCAGCGGCAGGAGAAAGTCGGGCAGCGGCGGCGCCTCGCCGAGTGCGTTGGAAGAGAAGTCGTAGTCGAAGCCGAAATAGGCCACCCGCCGCTTCGCGGTGTATTCCTTGTAGCGAGCGTCCTCCAGCGTGAGGCCCTGGATGGCGGCGAGCAGCGCCTGCTCTTGCGTGCGCGTGATGAACTCCGGCGCGTAGACGAATCCTTCCGGCAGCGGCGGGCCGCCGAAAAGGTCGGACTGCTGCAGATTCACCGCGTGAGCGCGGCGACGAACGCGATGCCGAGCGCGGCGACCGAGATCGCGGCGGCGAGCGCCGTGAAGATCAGCACGCGCCGCAGGCGCTCCTCGGCGAGCACCGCGGCCTTCTCGATCGCGGTGATCGTGTTCTCGAGCTGCGCGGCCAGCTCCTTGATGTGGGAGGACTGCTGCGAAACGGCGGCCTGCAGCTCGGCGATCTGCTGTTGCATCAGATCGCCCTGGTTGGCCGCCGGCTCCGGCTTGCGCTTGGTAAAGGCGGGCTTGGCCGCGTTGAGGATGTCCCCGACGTGCGGGATGACCGCCTTTAGGGCGGGAATGAGCCAGCCAGCCATCAGACCGTTAGTGGCCTAGGGCGCGGAAACGTTCACCGGCTCAGGTCGCCAGCGCGCCCAGATCGGCGAGCACGGCCTTCACTTCGGCGCGGCCGGCCTCGCTCAGCGGCGTTTGCGGCGCGAGCGGTGCGCCGACCTCGTAGCCCTGCAGCTCGAGGCCGCCCTTGATGCAGGCGGCGAGGTTGTACTTGGCGAACACGCGGTTGATGCGCCACAGGTCGCGCTGCAGGCGCATCGCGTGCGCCCATTTGCCGGCGCGGCAAAGGTCGTAGAGCTGCACGCTCTGGCGCGGCACTACGCACGCCGGGCCGGCCATCCAGCCGACGCCGCCGATCAGCATCACGCAAGCCGGGATGTGAGCGGAGGCGCTGAACACGCGGATCCGGTCGCCGACCGCGTTCATGATCGTGAGGAGGCGACCGGTATCGGACGAAGCATCCTTGAGATAGCGGATGTTGGCGACCTTGCTCAGGCGCTCGATCGCCGGCAGCGTGAGGTCGCTGCGCTGGAACTGCGGATTCGTGTACAGCACGACGGGAAGCGCGGTCGCGTCTGCGATGGCGCTGAAATAGGCGACCACGCCGTCTTCCGCCAGCGGGAAATACGCCTCGAGGATCGCCAGGATGCCATCGACGCCGAGCGCCTCGTACGCCTTTACCTGCTCGACGGCGTCGGCCACCGTGGTCGCCGCGACGCCGGCCACGACCGGCACGCGCTTGCGCGCCGCGCGCACCACGACCTCGACGATGCGCTGGCGCTGCTCGCGATTCAGGTAGGCGAATTCGCCGGTCGAGCCGAGCGGCGTGAGGCCGTGGACGCCGGCGGCGACAAGATCGTCGACCAGCCGCTCGAGCACCGTCTCCTTTACGCGCCCGCGCTCGTCGAGGGGCGAGACGAGGTACGGGAACACACCGCGGAAATCATCATCGGCCACGTCAGTAGCTCTCCTTGAAGCGGGGCACGTCCCTGCCGTCGAGATGGGCGAGCAGCACGTCGGCCGCCGCAGCGGCGAACTGCTGATAGATGTTGTCGGTGGGCCAGCCGAGGTGGGACGTGAGCACGACGTTGGCGAGGCGCGTCAGCGGATGTCCCGCCGGCAGCGGCTCTTCGTCGAATACATCGAGGCCCGCGCCGGCGATGGCGCCGCGCTCGAGCGCGGCGACGAGCGCCTTCTCTTCCACGATCGGCCCGCGCGCCGTGTTGATGAGGTAAGCGCTCTTCTTCATCAGGCCCAGCCGCCGTGCGTCGACCAGGCCGCGTGTCTCGGGCGCCAGCGTCGCGTGGATGGACACGATGTCCGCTTCTTTCAACAGATCGTCGAGTTCGCACGCCTGCGCGCCGACGGCTGCGCAGGCGGCGTCGTTGCGGCGGCGGCTCCAGGCGAGCACGCGCATGCCGAACGCATTCGCGATCTTCGCCACATGGCCGCCGACATGCCCGAGCCCGACGATGCCCAGCGTCTTGCCGTGCAGTTCGCGCCCGAGCGGCCGCGGCCACTCGCCGCGCTTCACCGCCGCGTCGGTGGCCGAGATCTGGCGCATCACCGACATGGCGAGGCCGATCGCCAGCTCGGCCGCGCCGGTCGAAAAGCCGCCGCTTGCCTTGGCGACCACGACGCCGCGCTCTGCCGCTGCGGCGAGGTCGATGTGGTAGGCGTGGTTGCCGGTCTGCGCAATGATGCGAAGATCGGGCAGCTGCTCGAGCAGCGCCCGCGTGAAGCGGGTGCGCTCCCGATTGGCGATCAGCGCGTCGAAGCCGCGCAGCGCCGAGGGCGCACCGAACGGCGCGGCGAAAATCCTGACTTCCGTTCGCTCGCGCAGCCGGCGCACGCCGGCGGTGTGGTCGTAGGCGTCGTGAATGTCATCCAGGATGGCAACGCGCATGGGTCAGCTCGGATTGAGGCGCCAGAGGGCGAAATTGAGCGCGGCCGCGAAGGCGACCCACGCGAGATAGGGCGCGAAGAGCCAGGCGGCGGCGCGGCTCGTGCCTGCGACGCTCGACATGAATGCACCGAGCACGAAAAGCAGCAGCAGGATCTCCAGGAAGGCAATCCCGGGCTCGTGCAGGCCGAAGAAAAGCCACGACCACGTCGCATTCAGGAAGAGCTGTGCCAGCCACAAGGCGAGGGCGATCGTCGGTCGGCGAACCGCTCGCCATGCGAGCCAGCCTGCGACCGCGATGCCGGCATAAAGGAGCGTCCACACCGGTGCGAACGCCCAGTTCGGTGGCGTCCAGGGCGGCTTGGCGAGCGCGGCGTACCAGTCACCGGGACGAAATTGCGCGGCGGTCAGGGCCGTGACGAATGCCAGCAGCGTGAAGAGCAGCAATGCGCCGAGCTGAGGCCTCATTCATCGTCATTATCGACACGGCCGCGGCCGAAACGAGCGAAACCCGCGCAGAAGTGATCTAGGTCAACACGCCGGCCGGCTCGCCTGAGTAAGACTCGCGTCCATCAGGACCGCAGGCGGGCTTGCGCCGGGCAGGGCGGCGCGGGCAACATTTTGACCGAGATCAATTAATCAACCGCGAAAGGGAAACACCATGGCGGAAGAAGTGCGCGCCCCGCTGGCCGGCAACATCTGGGCGGTGCTGGTCGAGCCCGGCAAGAAGGTCGAGGAAGACGACGAGCTGGTGGTGATCGAGGCGCTGAAGATGGAGAACCCGATCTTCGCGCCGTGCGCCGGCACGGTGAAGGAGGTGCGCGTCAAGAAGGGGGACAAGGTCGCCGATGGCGACCTGCTGGTGGTGATCGAGTGAAAGGCGGGCAATGAACTTCGAGCTGAGCGAGGACCAGCGGCTGATCCAGGACACGGCGAAGCGCTTCGCCGCCGGCGAGATCGCCCCGACGTTGGAAGAGGAAGAGCGCAAGCACGAGTTCAAGCCCGAGCGCGTGCGCAAGATGGGCGAGCTCGGGTTCTTCTCCTGCGCGCTGCCCGAGTCGCTCGGCGGCAGCGGCATGGGCTTCGTGGAGTCGGTGCTGATGGCCGAGCAGATCGCCCGGGTGTCGGCCTCGTGGCGGCTGCCGTTCAACATGCAGAACCTCGGTCCCGCGCTGACCGTGACGAAGTTCGGCAGCGAGGCGCAGAAGAAGAAATACGTGCCCGGCTGGGTGGCCGGCACGCAGCTCGGCTTCTTCGCCATGACCGAGCCGAACACCGGCTCCGACGTGGCGAGCATGAAGACCTACGCGCTCGACAAGGGCGATCACTACGAGGTGCACGGCTCGAAGATGTGGATCTCGCAGGCGCAGGTCGGCGATGCGGGCCTGCTTTACGCGTACACGGACAAGGAAAAAGGCAACAAGGGCATCACCGCCTTCATCATCGAGCCGAAGAAGATGAAGGGCTGCACCGCGCGGCCGATCGAGACCAAGCTCGGCTTGCATTGCGCGCCGACCGGCGAGTTCGTGTTCGACGGCATGCAGGTGCCGAAGGAAAACGTGCTCGGCAAGGTGAACGAAGGCTTCCGCGTCTGCATGTGGCAGCTGAACCAGACGCGGCTTGGCTGCGCGGCCGGCGCGCTCGGCGTGGCCGGCGGCGCGCTCGAGCTCGCCATCAACTACGCCAAGGACCGCAAGCAGTTCGGAAAACCGATCGTGCAGCACCAGATGATCCAGGCGCAGATCGCCGAGATGGTGGTCGAGCACCAGGCGGCGCAGATGCTCGTCTACCGGGCGGCGTGGCTGAAGGATCAGGGCAAGCCCAGCCAGTACGAGACCTCGGTGGCGAAGCTCGCCGCCTCGGAAGCCGCCGTGCACGCGGCGAACGAGTGCATGAAGATCTTCGGCTCCTACGGCTTCTCGACCGAGTATCCGGCCGAGCGGTTCTACCGCGACGCCAAGTCGCTGCAGATCGTCGAAGGCACGTCGAACATCCAGAAGATCATCATTTCGGGGATGGCGAGCGGCGCCACCCCAAACCGGGAATAACGATGAAGCCCTATTTCGAGCGCATGCCGCAGTTCGGCAAGGCGCTGAAGGAAAACCGTATTGCGCGCACGCAGGACAGCCGCGCCAAGCTGGAAGCCGTCGAAGCCGAAATCGCCGCCGCCGCGCAGACGCGGCGCGAAGTCGGCCTGCCGGCCGCCGACATCAACAAGCGCGGCTCGCTCACCGTGTGGCAGCGCCTCGAGTACCTGGTCGATGCGGGCAGCTGGCATCCGCTGCACAGCCTCTACAACCCGATGGACAACGAGGAAGGCACGACGAACGTCGTCGACGGCCTCGGCAAGATCTGCGGCCGCTGGGCCGTGATCATCGGCTTCGACAACAAGGTGCTTGCCGGTGCATGGCTGCCCGGGCAGGCGGAGAACATCCTGCGCGTCACCGACCTCGCCAAGCGCCTCAACCTGCCGCTGGTCTGGCTCGTCAACTGCAGCGGCGTGAAGCTTCCCGATCAGGAAAAGTTCTACGCCGATCGCCGCGGCTCGGGCACCTGTTTCTACCGGCACGCGGAGCTCGAGCAGGCCGGCATTCCGATCCTCGCCGGCATCTACGGCACCAATCCCGCGGGCGGCGGCTACCAGGGCATCAGCCCGACCATCCTGATCGCGCACAAGGACGCCAACATCGCGGTCGGCGGCGTCGGCATCGTCTCGGGCATGGCGCCGCGCGGCGGCTTCGACGTGCCGATGCTGGAAGAGCTGATCGCGAAGACGCGGGATTTCCGCGAGCGGCCGCCGGGGCGCGTCGAGACGCACTACGGCGAGACCGGCTTCTTCGCCCGCGTCTACGACGAGGAGAAAGGCGTCCTCGACGGCATCAAGGACTACATGCGCGCGATTCCGGCCTACGACCCGATGTTCTTTCGCGTGGCGGAGCCGGCGGAGCCCAAGCTGTCGGGGCAGGACCTGTATCACCTGCTGCCCTACAACCAGAAAGAAACCTACGTCTTCGATGATCTGCTCGCGCGCCTCGTCGACGGCAGCGAGCACATGGAGTACCGCCCCGACTACGGTCCGGAGATCTACACCGGCCTCGTCAAGCTCGACGGCCTGCTGGTCGGCGCGATCGGCAATCGGCAGGGCCTGCTGCCCAAGGGCTACCCGGAATACGCCGATTACCCCGGCATCGGCGGCAAGCTCTATCGGCAGGGCCTCATCAAGCTGAACGAGTTCGTCACGCACTGCGGCCGCGATCGCGTGCCGGTGATCTGGTTCCAGGACACGAGTGGCATCGACGTCGGCGACGCGGCCGAGAAGGCGGAGCTGCTGGGCCTGGGGCAGTCGCTCATCTACTCGATCCAGAACACCGACGTGCCGATGATGCTCGTCGTGCTGCGCAAAGGCACGGCCGCGGCGCACTACATCATGGGCGGCCCGACCGCCAACCGGCACAACGCTTTCACCCTCGGCACCGCCGCGACGGAGATCTACGTGATGCACGGCGAGACCGCGGCGGTCGCTACCTATGCGCGCCGCGCGGTCAAGGAGAAGGATTCCGGCCGGCCGCTCGACCCGATCGCGCAGAAGATGAACGAGATGGCGAAGAAGTACCACGACACCTCGCGTCCCGCGTACTGCGCGCGCCACGGCTTCGTCGACGAGATCGTGCCGCTGAAGGGCCTGCGCAACTACCTGAAGGCATTCGCCGGCGCGGTGTACCAGAACCCGAAATCCATCTGCCCGCGGCACGTGATGCTGCTGCCGCGGCTCATCAAGGGGTAGCCATGGACAAGTGGAGCTTCGGCCTCACGCTGCTCGTCGTCGGCATCGCCGGCACGTTCCTCACGCTCTGGGTGCTCGGCTTGGCGGTCGAAGCGCTGAAGAAAATCTTCCCCCTCGAGTCCGAGGAGAAAAAATAATGCTCGACAGCATGCTTGCCGGCATCTCCGGGCTGGGCAGCGGCGCGATCTCGCTCTTCTCGCTAGCGGGCCTGCCGAACCTGATCATGCTGGCCGTGGGCGGCGTGCTCCTCTATCTGGGCGTGCGCAAAGGGGTGGAGCCGCTGCTGCTGGTGCCGATCGGCTTCGGCTGCGTGCTCGTCAACATCCCGTTCGGCGGGCTGAACGAAGAAGGCGGCTTCCTGAAGACGCTCTACGAGATGGGCGTCGCCAACGAGCTCTTTCCGCTGCTGATCTTCGTCGGCATCGGCGCCATGATCGACTTCAGCCCGCTGCTCGAGAAGCCGTCGACGCTGCTCTTCGGCGCCGCGGGCCAGGTGGGCATCTTCCTCACGCTGCTGCTTGCTCTCGCGCTCGGCTTCACCAACCTCGAGGCCGTGAGCATCGCCATCATCGGCGCCTGCGACGGCCCGACGGCGATCTACGTCACTTCGCAATATGCGCCGCACCTGCTCGGCGCCGTATCGGTCGCCGCCTACTCGTACATGGCGCTGGTGCCGATCATCCAGCCGCCGATCATGCGCGCCCTCACCACGCAGAAGGAGCGCACGGTGCGCATGGCGACCATCAAGAAGAGCGTGTCGGCGCGCACGCGGATTCTCTTCCCG
>DATDCR010000093.1:0-1852 GCA_036524215.1 Burkholderiales bacterium | reverse complement strand
AAGTAGCGCCGGCCGGCGCCGCGCACGACGTGGTAGGCCGAGAAGTACGGGCATGGCGTGCCCGGGTCGGCCACCAGCTGGGCGTCGTCGTCGAGCAGGCGGGAAAGCTCCTGCACGAGGCGCTCGGGCCTGATCGGCGCCTCGTTCGAGCGCGCGAGGGCCTCGAATTTCTCGAACTTGGCGCGCTTTCGCTCATCGATCGCGCTCAGATCGCCCTCGCGCCGCCCCTCGCCCACTTCCTGAATCAGTGCGGAAAGGACAAGGCGTGCATCACCGATGAGCGGCACGTCGACCGGGTAGTTGCGCCCGGGCACCGCCGGATCGACATCGATATGGATGATGCGCGCCTTGCCCGGCGCGGGATGGCGCCAGCGCTCGGTCGTCACGGAGCCAGCGCGGCAACCGATGAAGATGACGAGATCCGCGTCGTCGACGACCGCGCGCGTTTCGAGCGTGCCGCCGTTCGATCCGACCACCCCGACCGAGTGCGCGCAGCGCTCGTCGATCGAGCCCTTGCCGCTGATGGTGGTGGCGACCGGCGCCGAGAGCTTTTCCGCCAGCTCGCACAGCTCGGCTTCCGCGCGCGAGATGACGACGCCGCCGCCGCAGATGAACAAGGGCTTACGGGAAGAACGAAGAAGCTTGGCGGCGAGGGACACCATTTCGGGATCGGCGCCGCTGCGGCGCGAGGGATAGGCGCCGAGCGACGGATCGGCCCACACGTCGGCGACATCGACCGGCGCGTTCTGCACGTCGAACGGGAGCGCGATGTGCGCCGAACCCGGGCGACCGGTGGTCATGGCCTCGAATGCCTGGCGGAAGACGCGCGGAATGTCGGCGGCGCGGTCGAGCACCGCATTCCACTTCGTCAAAGGTCGCATCAACGCACGCTGGTCCAGCTCGGTCAGCGTGAACTTGCCGCGCGAGCCGACGGAGATGTCGGTATTGATCGCCAGGATTGGGATGGAAGACTCGTTCGCCTCGACCAGGCCCGGCAGGATGTAGGTCGCGCCGCCCCCGGAAGGGCCTTCGCACACGCCGACCTTGCCGGTCACGCGCGCGTAGCCGTCCGCCATGTAGGCGGCGTGCCTTTCATCTCGGGTCAGCACGTGTCGCAGGCCGGAGCTTCTGAGGGCGTCGTACAGCGGCAGGCTGGTATCGCCGCAGAGGCCGAACACGATTTCCACGCCGTGTGCGCGCAGCATCTCGACCGTCGCCTGCGCGCCGGATATAGGAGAAATGCGGGTCGCTGCTCTCGTTTCCACGGGCTGGTTCACGGCGGCGGTTATATTAGCGCGCCATGAACGTAGCCGATCGGCAGAAGCCGCCCGCGGGCGCGCTTTTCGTCGACCACGTCTCGCACTTCGTGCGCGACCTCGATGCCGCCGCGCGCGCCTGCGATGCGCTCGGATGGAAACTCACCGCCACGTCCGCCCAGCGTTACGGCGGAAAGTTGGCGGGGGCATCCAACCGCTGCGTGATGCTCGAGGAGGGCTACATCGAGCTGCTATCGCCGACGCACGACACCGCTCCCGCGCGGCGCATGCGCGCGCTCATGGCGCGGCACCGGGGCGTGCACCTCGCCTGCTTCGGCACGCCCGACGCCGAAGGCGAGCATCGACGCCTTGCCGCGCACGGCTTCGCGCCCCAGCCCATGCTTCGCCTGGAGAGAAGAGTGCCGGGGGGAAAAGCGAAGTTCTGCGTCGTGCGGTGCGCGGCGCAGAAGATGCCCGAGGGCCGCGTGCAGTTCGTGCAGCAGCTCACGCCCGAGCATCTATGGAAGCCGGCCGCCATCAATCCGCTGCGCCTGGATGAAGTCTTCGTTGTCGCCGAGGATCCGGCGGCAAGCGCC
>DATDCR010000092.1:0-8141 GCA_036524215.1 Burkholderiales bacterium | reverse complement strand
GGCCGCATCAAGGAAGAGGTGAAGATCGACCTCGCGCGCCCGCGCGAGATCACGGTGAAGAAGTCGATGCAATGCCACGAGTACCGCAACCACATCTGGGACCTGATCCGCAGCGAGTCCCTTCGGCCGGAGCGCTGACCTCATGATGAAGCTCTACATCACCCCCGGCTCTCCCTACGCGCGGATGGCGCGCATCGTCGTGCTCGAGAAGGGCCTGCAGGATCGCGTGGAAACCATCGTGGCCAAGACGCGCACTGCGGACAGCCCTTACTACGCGATCAATCCATCGGGCCGCGTTCCCTATCTCGTGCGCGAGGACGGCGTTGGCATGGAGGAATCGGCGTTCATCTGCGCCTACCTCGACCAGCTGGAAGGCAAGCCGACATTGAAGACTGGCGGCAAGCCTTGGGAAGCGGAGCGCCTCGAGGCCCTCGCGCGCAGCATGGTGGACGGCATCTCGGTCTGGAGCCGCGAGCTCGCGCGGCCCGAGAACGAGCGCTCGCCGACCGTGATCCGGCACGAAAAGGAACGGGCGCGGCGGCTGGCGGATGTCTGGGAGCGCGAGATCGACCATCCCCTGATGCGCGGTCCGCTCAACATGGTGCAGATGACGCTCGCCTGCGGGCTCGGCATCGAAGCACGCAATCCCGATTTCCACTGGCGGCACGGTCGCCCGAAGCTCGTACGCTGGTTCGACGAGATGGCGGCGCGCCCATCGTTCGTCGCGACCGCGCCGCCGAGCGATCCGGCCCACGCCTATCCGGCGGCGCTCTCGGCTGCCGCCAAGCGCCTGATCGGCACCTGGCGTCTGGTCGCGGCGGTGAATAGCCCCTACGGGAAGTGGCGCGGAGACAAGCCGACCGGCCTCATCCACTACGACGCCAACGGCACAATGGGCGTGCAGATCATCCCGAGCCGTCCGCGCGGCAAATTCGCGAGCTTCCTGCCGAGCGCCGAGGAGGCGCACGATGCGCTGCTTGGCTACACCGCCTATTTCGGCACCTATTCCGTCGACGAGAAAAAGCAGACCGTGACTCACCACCGAGCCGGAAACATCAATCCCGGCGCGCTCGGCGATTACGTGCGGCGCTACGAGTTCGTCTCCGACGACCGGGTCGTGCTCATGCCGGTCGAGAGCGGGTCGGGCCTGACCTGGGAGCGCGTCAAATGAAGCCGGGCGACATAGCGCGCAACAGCGTCAAGGAGAAGCTCGCGCGCGGCGAGGTGGTGGCGTCGATGACCGTGCGCCTCGTGCCGTCGGTGGAGATCGTGCGCATCGCGAAGACCGCCGGCTTCGACTCGATCTACATCGACCTCGAGCATTCGGCCTTCTCCATCGAGACCACGTCGCAGATCTGCATCATGGCGTGCGAGGCCGGCGTGCCGGCGTTCGTGCGCGTGCCGGCCAACACCCCCGAGTACATCTCGCGCGTGCTCGACGGCGGCGCGCTCGGCGTCATCGCCCCCGGCGTGCGCTCGGCCGAGGAAGCACGCGCCGTGGTCGCGGCGGCGAAGTACCCGCCGATCGGCGGCCGCGGCCTCACCGCCGGCCTGCCGCAGCTCGAGTACCGCAGCTTCCCGGCGAGCGAAGCGCTGCCGGCGCTGAACGACGCCACGATGGTGATCGTGCAGTTCGAATCCGCGGCGTCGCTCGCCGCGATGGAGGAGATCATCGCCGTCGACGGCGTCGACATGGTGATGATCGGCACCAACGACCTGATGGCCGACCTCGGCATCCCCGGCGAGTTCGACCATCCCAGAGTGCACGACGCCTATGCGCGCACCATCGCGGCGTGCCGCGCGCGCGGCAAGCACGTCGGCGTCGGCGGCTTCGCCTCGCGCCCCGACCTCATCGAGAAATATGTGAAGATGGGCGGGCGCTACGTATCGACCGGAACCGATCTCGGCTTCCTGATGGGCGCCTGCATGCAGCGGGTGAAGCAGGTGCGCGACATCAAGCTCTAAGGGAGGAATGATGCGCAAGTTCTTGCTCTCGCTCGCCATGGTGGCAGGCACCGCAGCGGCACAGACCTATCCCGTCAAGCCGATCCACCTCATCGTGCCGCTCGTGCCGGGCGGCAACCAGGACATCGTGGCGCGCGCGGTCGCCGAGGAGATGTCGAAGACGCTGGGCCAGCAGATCGTGGTCGAGAACCGCCCGGGCCAGAGCGCGATCATCGGCACGCAGTTCGTCAAGAGCGCGCCCGCCGACGGCTATACGCTGCTCTCCGTCGCGGTCACTTTCGCGCGCGTGCCGGCGGTCGTGAAGGCGGCGGGCTACGATCCGCGCACCGATTTCAGCGGCGTGAGCCTCGTCTGCCGCATCCCGCAGGTCCTGGTCGTGAACGCGAACAATCCGGCCCGTACGGTGCAGGATCTGATCGCCGAGGCGAAAGCGAAGCCGGGCGCCCTCTCGTTTGGCGGCTCGGGAAACGGGTCTACCGGGCACGTCGCCGCCGAGCTCTTCATGCGCATGACGGGGGTGAAGCTCCTGCAGGTGCCCTACAAGGGCAACGCGCAGGCGCTCACCGACCTGATGGGCGGCCAGATCACCATGATGTTCGACCAGGTCAGCACCTCGGCCGGCCATATCAAGGGCGGCAAGCTGCGCGCGCTCGGCGTCACCACGCTCGCGCGCGCGGCGATCCTGCCGGACGTTCCCACGCTCGACGAGCAGGGTCTCACCGGTTTCGAGGACGTGACGTGGAACGGCATCGTCGCGCCCGCCGGCACGCCACGCGAGATCCGCGCGCGCCTGCAGGCGGCGATCGCCAAGGCGACGAGCCAGCCGGAATTCAGGAAGCGCTATCTCGAGCGCGGCATCGAGCTGCAGGCGAGCGAGTCGCCGGAAGCGTTCTCGGCCTACATCCGCTCGGAGGCCGACGCGTTCGTCAAGCTGGTGCAGGACGCGAATATCAAAGTCGAATGAGGTGCGATAGCCACTTCCACGTCTTCGGTCCCGAAGGCAGGTACGGCTATTCGAAGGACCTGCGCTACAAGCCGCCCTACGCGCCGCTCGAGGCCTACCTCCAGGAAGCCGCTCGCATGGGGATCGGGCGCTATGTCTTCGTGCAGCCGAGCGCCTACGGACGCGACAACACCTGCATGCTCGACGCCATGCGCGAGGTCGGCACGGCGAAATGCCGCGGCATCGTCGACATCGACGAGAACGCGCCCGACGCGATGCTGGACGAGATGCACCGCCTCGGCGTGCGCGGTGTACGTGTCAACGTCAATCCGATCAAACCGCCGGAGCCCGGCTTCTCGCGCACGATGCTCGGCCGCATCGACCGGCTCGACGCGCGCTGCGCCGGGCGCGGCTGGATGCTCGACTTCCTCACGCCGGGCTGGCTCACGCGCGAGCTGCTGCCCGTGTTCGAGCGGCTGAAGGCGCCGTTCTCCGTCGCGCACATGGGCATGTTCCTCGCGAAGGACGGGCCGGAGCAGCCGGGCTTCCGCGAGTTCGTGAAGTTCGTCAGCGCGAGCGAGCGCTGCTGGGTCAAGCTGACCGGCGTCTATCGCATCTCGACCGCGCCGGGCTTTCGCGACGCGGCGCCGATGGCGCGCGCGCTCATCGAGGCCGCGCCGGATCGCCTCATCTGGGGCAGCGACTATCCGCACCTCTCGTTCGCCGACAAGACGAATTCGATGCAGCTCTTCGGGCTGCTCCAGGAATGGGCCGGAGACAAGGCAACGCTCGAACGAATTCTTGTCGACAATCCGCAGCGCTGCTTCGCTTTCCGGAGCGCCGTGCAATGAGGCGGCGCCGCTTCCTCTCGCTACTGGGTGCCGCCGCCGCTTCAGTGTGGGCGCCCGGCGCGCGGGCACAGACGAGCGTGCCGGTCGTTGGTTTCCTGAACAGTGCCTCGGCTTCGACGTACCGTTTCAATGCCGACGCCTTCCGTCAGGGCATGGCGCAGGCCGGCTTTGTCGAGGGCCGTAACGTGCGCATCGAGGAGCGCTGGGCGAACGGCAATTACCAGGCGCTGCCGGCGCTCGCAGCCGAGCTCGTACAGAAGGGCGTCGTCGCCATCGCGGCGACCGGGGACGTCGCGTCGGCGCGCGCGGCCAAGTCGGCGAGCCCTACTGTGCCGGTCGTTTTCACCATCGGCGGCGACCCGGTCCGCTTCGGGCTGGTGGAGAGTTTCAACCGGCCCGGCGGCAACGTCACCGGGATAACGTTTGTTTCGAACGTTCTCGGCGCCAAGCGTGTGCAGCTTCTGCACGAGCTTGCGCCGCGAATCTCGCGCATTGCGCTGCTCATGAATCCGGACAATCCCAACGCCGCGGCGGAGCAGGCAGACGCGCGAGCCGGCGCAGCAAAGCTCGGCCGCGAGGCTTTCGTGTTCAATGCCCGCGACGACGCGGAAATCGACGCCGCATTTGTCGCCCTCGCGCGCGCCAAGGCCGACGCCGTGATCGCGGCCAGCGACCCGCTGATGCTCGACCGCCGTCAACGCATCGTGTCGCTTGCGGACCGACAGGGGCTGCCCGTCGTCTCTTTCACGCGGCCGTTTGCAACGGCCGGCGCGCTGATGACGTATGGCCCGAACATCGGCTGGATGTATCAGCAGGCCGGCGGCTATATCGCGCAGATCCTGAAGGGAGCGAAACCCGCGGACATGCCGGTCATGCAGTCGACACGCTTCGAGCTCGTGCTCAACCTCAAGACTGCGAGGCGCCTCGGCCTTGCCGTTGCGCCCGCTTTCATGGCTTCCGTGGACGACGTGATCGAATGATGCAGTAGCTGTTAGCGCGGCAGGTACGAGAGGTCGACCATCTCGTCGACGCTGACCGGCTTCTCCAGCCACTTCAGCTTCTCGTGCATGAACACGGCGAGCTTCTTCAGGCTGGCGACGTCGGGCTTGCCGGCCGGGTCGCGCTTCCAGTCGGCGTTCTTCAGGTAGGCCTCGACCGGCCCGCGCACGAAGTTCGCCTTGTGCAGGTCTCGCTTCGCCTGGTCCATGTTGGCGAGGTAGTACTTGGTGACGGCGACGTAGTCGGAGAGGAAGGCGCGCACGACGTCGGGATGCGCCTTGAGGAATTTCTCGCCGAACCACACGTCGAGCAGCTCGTGGTCGTAGCCGACGGCTTCGACCGCGGTGAAGAGCTTGCGCAGGTCGCCCTTCGCCATCTGCTGTGAGTAGAACGGCTCGACGAAGGTGCCGGCCTGCACCTTGTCCGTGCGCACCGCGTCGCCCATCGCCGGGAAGCCGAGCGAGAAGACTTTCGTGTCCTGGTCGGGCACGAGGCCCGCGTTCAGCAGCCCGGCGCGCGCCCAGAGATCCGTCGCGGTCTTGTAGCCGACCACGCCGATCGTGCCGCCCTTCAGATCCTTGACGCTCTTTACCGGCCCGTCGGACTTGACCATGTAGGTGGTGCTGAACGAGCCCTTCGCCTCCTGGCAGATGTTCGCCACGATCTTCATGTCGATGCCCTGCGCGCGCGCGAAGATCACCGCGAGGCCCGGCGCGGTGCCGCCGTCCAGCTCGCCGGCGAGGAACGCCTGGAAGCGCTCCGGGTTCGCCTGGAAGAGGATCTGCTTGAGCTGGTATTTCTTGCCCTGGTTCGGCGTCAGGTCGGGCCGCGCGCTCATCAGCCAGACCTGCTCCTCGGCGGCGAAGCCGCGGCCGAAGCGGATCAGCGTCGGTTCCTGTGCGAGCGCGGCCGATGCGGCGACAAGGCCGACGGCCACTCCGATTGTTCTAAGCATGCTTGCCTCCTCCTAGGCGTAGTACGTGTCGAGCTTTTCCCAGTATACCAACCGGTCTCTGAGCACCACGAGCGCGCGGTCGAGCGCGAGGCCGAGGAGCGAGATCACCACCACCAGCGCGAGCATGCGATCGGTCTTCAGCGATGCGAGCGAATACGTGATCAGGTAGCCGAGCCCGTCGACCGAGCTGATCATCTCCGTGATGATCACCACGATCAACGCCACCGGAAGCGCGACGCGCATCGCGGCGAACACATACGGCAGCGTCGCCGGCAGCACCACGCGGGCGAAGGTGCGTGCGCGCGAGGCGCCCATGTTCTGCGCCGACCACAACCACACCGAGCTCACCGCACGCGCGCCGTGGTAGGTGATGATCGTCATCGGGTACAGGCACTCGAGGAAGATGAGCGCCACCTTCGACATGCTGCCCAGGCCGAAGACGAAGATGAAGATCGGGAAGAGCGCGAGCTTCGGCACCGCATAGGTGCCGGAGAACACCGGATCGAGCATCGAGGCGACGAGCGCCGAGCGTCCCATCAGCATGCCGAGCACGACGCCGACCAGTGCGGCGAGCGCGAAGCCGCCGAACGCGCGGTAGAGCGAGACCCAGATCTGCCACCAGCCTTCGCCGTGCGAGACGAAGCCGATGAGCTCGGCGCCGATCCTCTCGAGCGACGGGAAGAGGATGCGGCTCCACAGACCGCTCTTCGCCGCCGCTTCCCAGGCGCCGAGCACGATCACCAGCGGAATCAGGAACCGGAAGCGCCTCATGCGTGCGCCTCCTCGTAGGGCAGCAGGCGGTGCCGCGTGTAGCGCAGCAGCCGGTCGCCGGCGTAGCCGAGGATCGCGATGGTGAGGAGCGACACGTACATCACGTCGAACTGCAGGTTGTTCTCCGCGTCGCGGATCAGGTGGCCGAGGCCCGAGCGCGCGTTGATCATCTCGGCCGCGAACATGACGATGAACGAGAGCGCGAGCGAGACGCGCAGGCCGGCGAAGATCTGCGGCAGCGCCGCCGGCAGGACGACGCGGCGGAAGATCTGCAAGTCGGGCGCGCCCATGTTGCGCGCCGACCAGACCAGGATGCGCGGCGTGGCGCGCGCGCCATAGAAGGCGTTGATGAACGCCGGATAGAAGCAGGCGAGGGCGATGATGAGGACCTTCGACAGGTCGCCGATGCCGAACCACAGCATGAAGAGCGGCAGCATCACGATCTTCGGCACCGGGTAGGTGAGGAAGACGAGCGGGCTCACGGTGTCGTCCACGCCGGGGCGTACCCCGGCTGCCAGGCCGAGGACAATTCCCAGGATGGAACCAAGGGCGAAGCCCGGCACCGCGCGCAGCAGGCTTGCCGCCGCATGGTCGTAGAGCTCGCGCGTGCCGAGCGCGGCGAAAAAGTGCCTGGCGATGTCGAATGGCGGAAGGACGTAGTCCGGCAGCCCGCGGTACGAGGCGAGCTGCCAGAGCGCCAGCAGCGCGAACACGAGGCCCGCGCGTGCGAAGCGCGTCACCATCCTAGAAAATGGTGACAGTCACCATTTTTCAGACCCACGCCTGCAGCACGTAGTCGTACGCTGCCTGGGCGTTCGTCATGTCCACGCGCTGCAGCTTGATCCTGTAGCCGTCCTTCGTCTTCTTGAGCTCGTGGCGGTACGAGCCGGCGAAGTGGCGCACGTCGTCGCGGCGCAGCTCCATCATGTGGAAGCGGCTTTTCACCACCACATCCCCGTTGGAGGACAGCTTGTCGATGATCACATTGGAAACGACATGGTTCGTCTCCCACAGCGGCCGCTGCGACCAGGCGTCAGGATGCAGGATGCGCTTCATGCGCACCGTCATCAGGTTCCTGTCCTCGGCGAAGATCGCGACCTGGCCCTCCCAGGTCTTGTAGGAAGGCTCGGGCGGCATCCAGTACACGCCGTCGGGCGTGAAGAGGTCGATCCAGCCCTGCCAGTCTTTGCTGTCCAGCAGCTCGGCCTGGCGATACAGGAACTGCTCTACCGCGTGCTGCATGACAGGGGCCCCCGACTTAAGCACTCGGGGGTGACGTTCGTTCGCGGGGACGACGGCAGGCTTTCTAATCGCAGTGATCTTAGCCACGCATGTACTCCGCCCAGGCTTTCATCTGGTTTCTCATCGGCGCCTCCGAGGTGCCGCAGTTCGGCGCTGTCTCGACCACGCCGTTCTTCTCCACGTCGCGTCCCAGGTGGCGCGCGAAGCTCACCCAGTCGCCACCCTGCGAAGAGAGTCCCTGGTGGCATTTCCAGAAGTTCTCCAGGTCATCGGCGTTGATCAGCGTCGCCGGCGAGTTGACGAGGTTGTAGTACGCGAGCGAGCGGCGGTAGATCGGCTCGGGCGCGCCCTTCAGGCGGAAGTGCCAGATCTCGGTCAGCGTGCGGTCGACGCCGAGCGGCCGCACGGCGCGCAG
>DATDCR010000091.1:0-4262 GCA_036524215.1 Burkholderiales bacterium | reverse complement strand
GCTTGCGCAGGCTCTGCGGGTAGTCGAGCTCGCCGCGCATCGCCTGCGCCGTGATGCCGGCGACCTGCGCCTTGCAGCCGGCGATGTCGCCGAGCTCGTCGATGCATTCGATGGTGATGAGCGTCGAGTCCATGTCCATCGCCAGCAGCTTGAGATCGGCGAAGCGCCGGCCTTCGGGCACGAAGGCATAGTCGATGCGCTTGCTTTCACAGAAAGCAGGAATCGCGTCCGCCGGCGCGGCATGCTCGATGCGCCATGCGCTGCCGGCCATCCTGTGCACGCGCGTAGAGCCGGCGAGGCGGGCGATCTCGTTTGCGTCTTCCGGAGACGCGGCAGGTCCCTGAACGACGAGATTCATTAAATGGTGACTGTCACCATTTAGGCGGCGAGCTGCTGCAGGATGTCCTTCACCGCCTGCGCGCGCTC
Organism: Burkholderiales bacterium; assembly: GCA_036524215.1. GTDB lineage: Bacteria > Pseudomonadota > Gammaproteobacteria > Burkholderiales > SG8-39 > SCGC-AG-212-J23. The sequence goes on along the minus strand of DATDCR010000091.1, from coordinate 3,836 downwards.
CTGCCAGGCGGGCAGCTTCGCCTCGACGCGCAGGCGATCGGGCCCGGCGAGGCGCGCGCTGCGGCCCTTCTTCTGGATGAAGGCGATCACCTTGCCGGCGTCGAGCGGCGGGTTCTTCACGAACTGGAGCTGCACCGCCTCGTGCGTGGCGTCGACGCGCTGCACGCCGAGCGGTCGCGCGGCGAGCCGCACCTCGTGGCACTGCAGGAGCGCGCGCGCCGGGTCCGGCAGGTCGCCGAAGCGGTCGACCAGCTCCTCGCGCAGGGCGTCGAGCGCCTCGCGGCTCTGCGCGTCGGCCAGGCGCTTGTAGAGGGAGAGGCGCTCGTGCACATCGCTGCAGTAGGCCTCGGGCAGCAGCGCCGGCACGTGCAGGTTCACCTCGGTCGTGACATCGATGCCGTCGTCGATGTCGATCGCCTTGCCGGCCTTCAGGCGCCGCACGGCGCGCTCGAGCATGCGCGTGTAGAGCGAGAAGCCGACTTCCTGGATCTCGCCCGACTGCGATTCGCCGAGCACCTCGCCGGCGCCGCGGATCTCGAGGTCGTGCATGGCGAGGAAGAAGCCCGAGCCGAGCTCCTCCATCGACTGGATCGCCTCCAGGCGCTTCAGCGCATTCTTGTTGAGCGCTTCCTCGGGCGGCGTGAGGAGATAGGCGTAGGCCTGGTGGTGCGAGCGGCCGACGCGGCCGCGCAGCTGGTGCAGCTGCGCGAGGCCGAACTTGTCGGCGCGGTTGATGACGATGGTGTTGGCGTGCGGGTTGTCGATGCCGGTCTCGATGATGGTCGAGCAAAGCAGCACGTTCGAGCGCTGCGCGGTGAAGTCGCGCATCACGCGCTCGAGCTCGCGCTCGGGCATCTGGCCGTGCGCGATGGTGATGCGCGCCTCGGGCAGCAGGCGCTGCAGGCGCTCGAGCATGCGCTCGATCGAGTCGACCTCGTTGTGCAGGAAGTAGACCTGGCCGCCGCGCTTGAGCTCGCGCATCATCGCCTCGCGGATCAGGCCTTCCGAGAACGGCGCGACGAAGGTCTTGATGGCGAGCCGCTTCTCGGGCGCGGTGGCGATGACCGAGAAGTCGCGGATGCCCTCGAGCGACATCGCCAGCGTGCGCGGGATCGGCGTCGCCGTGAGCGTGAGGACATCCACCTCGGCGCGCAATTTCTTCAGCGCCTCCTTCTGGCGCACCCCGAAGCGATGCTCCTCGTCGATGATGACCAGGCCGACGCGCGGCAGCTTCACGTCGCGGCCGAGGAGCTTGTGCGTGCCGATGACGATGTCGAGCTCGCCCTTGCCCAGCTTTTCCAGGATCTCGTTCGACTGCTTGGCGGTCTTGAAGCGGGAAAGCTCGGCGATGCGCACCGGCCACTCGGCGAAGCGGTCGGAGAAGGTCTGGAAATGCTGCTCGGCGAGGAGCGTGGTGGGGCACAGCACCACCACCTGCTTGCCATCCAGCACGGCGACGAAAGCGGCGCGCAACGCGACCTCGGTCTTGCCGAAGCCGACGTCGCCGCACACCAGGCGGTCCATCGGCTTGCCGGCGGCCATGTCGGTGATCACCGCCTCGATCGCCTGCGCCTGGTCGGGCGTCTCCTCGAAGCCGAATCCGGACGCGAAGGCTTCGAGATCGTGCTGCTTCACGCCAAAAGCATGGCCATGGCGCGACGCGCGCTTGGCATAGAGCGCGAGCAGCTCCGCCGCCGTGTCGCGTACCTGCTTCGCGGCGCGCGCCTTTGCCTTGTCCCACTGCCCGCTGCCGAGCTTGTGCAGCGGCGCTTCCTCGGGCTGCGCGCCGCTATAGCGGCCGATCGAGCCGAGCTGCGATACCGGCACGTAGAGCTTGTCGCCGCCTTCGTATTCGAGCAGCAGGAACTCCGCCTTGCCGTCCTCGAGGTCGAGCGTGACGAGCCCCTGGTAGCGGCCGATGCCGTGGTCTTCGTGCACCACCGGATCGCCCACCTTGAGCTCGGACAGGTCGCGCAGCATGCCCTCGACCGAGATGCGCTTCTCCGCCGCGCGTGTGCGCCGCCGCACCACGCCGGCATAGAGCTCCGCTTCGGTGACGACGGCCCAGCCCTCGGCGGGCAGCACGAAGCCGTGCGAGAGCGGGGCTACGCCCAGGGCAAAAGAAGCCGTGCTCCCTATGAAATCCTCATAGGTCGAAACCGGCGCGGGTTTCAGGCCGTACTCGGCGAAGTAGTTCGCCATGGTCTCGCGCCGCCCGGGCGATTCCGCCGCCACCAGGACCTTCGAATGGGACGACGAGAGGAAGGACTTCAACGAGGCGAGCGGATCCTGCGCGCGGCGGTCGACCGCGATCGGCGGCACGGCCGTCGTGCTTACGGGGCCGTCGCCGGCTTCGTCCGTTTCCAGCACGTCGATGCGCGGATGCTCCTTGGCGCGCAGGTAGAACTCTTCGGCCGGCACGAACATCTCCGGCGGCGCGAGCAGCGGCCGGTCCGGGTCGCCGCCCTGCATGCGGTAGCGCGACTGGATGTCGCGCCAGAAATCCTGGATCGCCGAGGAGACGTCGCGATGCAAGGCGAGCGTGGTTCCCTTCGGCAGGTAATCGAAGAGCGTGGCGGTGCTCTCGAAGAACAGCGGCAGGTAGTACTCGATGCCGGCGGCCGGCACGCCGTTCGACACGTCGCGGTACAGGCGCTTCTTCGACGGATCGCCTTCGAAGAGCTCGCGCCAGCGGCTGCGGAAGCGCGTGCGGCCGGCGTCGTCGAGCGGGAATTCCCTCGCCGGCAGCAGGCGGATCTCGCCCACGCCGTAGAGCGTGCGCTGCGAGTCGACGTCGAAGGTCTTGATGGAATCGATCCGCTCGTCGTCGAGGTCGAGGCGATAGGGCAGCGCGCTGCCCATCGGGAAGAGGTCGATCAGGCCGCCGCGCACGCAGAACTCGCCCGGCGCCACCACCTGCGTCACGTGCTGGTAGCCGGCGGTCGCGAGCTGCGAGCGCAGCTGCGCCAGGTCGAGCTCGTCATTTGCTTTAAGAAAGAAAGTACGGCCGGCGATGTACGAGGGCGGGCACATGCGCACCAGCGCGGTCGACGCCGGCACGATGGCGACGTCGAACTCGCCGCGCTGGATGCGGTGCAGGGTCGCGAGCCGCTCCGAGACGAGATCGTGGTGCGGCGAGAACTGGTCGTAAGGCAGCGTCTCCCAGTCCGGCAGCAGGCAGGCGCGAAGCTGCGGCGAGAACCAGCCGATTTCATCGAGCAGGCGCTGCGCATCGAGCGCGCTCGCGCTCACCACCGCGAGCGGATGCTCTTCCTGCGCGAGGCGCGCGAGGGCGAGCGCGTCAGAGGAGCCAGCGAGCCGGGTAAAGCGCCTTCGGGCGGGAGGGGAGTCGCGCTGCATCAAAAGACAAAGCGTGTAATTATATCGTCCTGAATTCAAACAACTTTGGCTACCTTCGCCCTTATTCCGGCGGCGGGCAGCGGAACGCGTTTCTCCGCTTCTGCCGCGAAGCAATACACGATGCTCGCCGGACGGCCGATGTTGTGGCACGCCATTCGTGCAGTTTGCGTGCCGCAGGTGGCAGCGGTGTTTGTCGTCCTTGCGCCAAGCGACAAGCAATTCGCCAAGGAAGACTGGAGCGCCTTCGCCGACAAGCTGCAGCCGCTTTATTGCGGCGGCGAGACGCGGCGTGATTCGGTGTACAACGGGCTCGTGGCGGCGAGCGGAACGGTGGAGGCGGACGATTGGGTGCTGGTGCACGACGCCGCACGGCCGTGCCTTCCGCAGGACGATCTCTCGAAATTATTGAGAGAAGGAGACAAGGACGCCGTGGGCGCGATCCTCGCGCTGCCGGTGGCCGAGACCGTGAAAAGCGG
>DATDCR010000090.1:0-5099 GCA_036524215.1 Burkholderiales bacterium | reverse complement strand
ACGCCGGACGCCTTGTAGATGAGCACGAAGCCCAGCGCGACCAGCGCGTACATCACGCCCGCAAGCAGGCCGCCCGCAACGACCTCGATGAAGAAATTCATGCGTGCGCCACGCCCAGGTAGGCGTCCATGACCTTCGGGTCGAGCCGTACCGCGTCGGGCGTGCCGTCGGCGATCTTGCGCCCGTAGTCGAGCACCACGACGCGATTGGAGATGTCCATCACCACGCCCATGTCGTGCTCTATCAGCACGATCGTCGTGCCGTAGTGGTCCTTCACGTCGAGGATGAAGCGACACATGTCCTGTTTCTCCTCGAGGTTCATGCCGGCCATCGGCTCATCGAGCAGAAGCAGGACCGGCTCGGCGGCGAGCGCGCGGCCAAGCTCGACGCGCTTTTGCAGGCCATAGGGCAGCCGCCCGACCGGCGTCTTGCGGATGTGCTCGATCTCGAGGAAGTCGATGATCTCCTCCACGGCACGCCGGTGCTGGAGCTCCTCGCGCCTCGCCGCGCCGACCCACATGGCCTGCTGCAGGAAGTTGCAGCGCATCTTCAGGTTGCGGCCGGCCATGATGTTGTCGAGCACGCTCATGCCCTTGAACAGCGCGATGTTCTGGAACGTGCGCGCGATGCCCAGCGCCGCGGCCTCGTGCGGATCCATATCGGCGAAGGTTTTTTCCTTGAACCTGATCCTGCCCTGCTGGGGGTGATAGACCCCGTTCAGGACATTGAGCATCGAGCTCTTGCCCGCGCCGTTCGGGCCGATGATGGCGCGGATCTCGTGCTCGAGCACGTCGAAGGACACTTCCTGCAGCGCGCGCACGCCGCCGAAGCCGAGCGAGACGTTCTCGACCGAGAGCAGAACGCTCATGCCGCTCGCTGCGCTGCCGCCGGCGCGAAGGTGCGCGCGTCGCTGATCCTGAGGTCTGCCGAATACGTTCCGCTGCGGCCGTCCTCGTACTTCACCTGCGCTTCGACATGCACGCTTGCGTCCTTGCCGTACAGGGCCTCGACCAGGCCGGCGTACTTTTCGGCGATAAAGCCGCGGCGCACCTTGCGCGTGCGCGTGAGCTCGCCGTCGTCGGCATCGAGCTCCTTGTGCAGGATCAGGAAGCGATGGATCTGCGAGTTGGCGATCGCCGGCTCGGCCGCAAGGTCGGCGTTGACCTTCTCGATGCACTCGCGCACCAGGTCGTAGACCTCAGGCCGGGAAGCGAGGTCCGTGTAGCCGGAATAAGGCATGTGGCGCCGCTCGGCCCAATTGCCGACCGCGTCCGGGTCGATGTTGATGAAGGCGCAGACGCGCTCGCGCCCATGGCCGAAGCACACCGCTTCCCGGATATAAGGGAAGAACTTGAGCTTGTTCTCGAGATATTTGGGCGCGAAGAGCGTTCCGTCGGCGAGGCTGCCGACGTCCTTCACCCGATCGATGATCTTGACGTGGCCGTCGGCATCGAAATAGCCGGCGTCGCCGGTGTGGAACCAGCCGTCGTTGTCCTTCACCTGCGCCGTGGCCTGGGGATTCTTGTAGTACTCGCGGAACAGGCCCGGCCCGCGCACGACCAGCTCCCGCTCCGGCGTGAAGCGCAGCTCCACGCCCGGCACGGCCGGGCCGACGGTGTCGGATTTCACCTGTCCGTCCGGCTGGATGCAGACGAAGACCGCGGTCTCGGTCGAGCCGTACAGCTGCTTGAGGTTGATGCCGATCGAGCGGTAGAACTTGAAAAGATCGGGACCGATCGCTTCGCCGGCGGTGTAGCCGACCTTCACGCGGCTCATGCCAAGAACGTTGCGCAGCGGGCCGTACACCACGAGGTCGCCAAGGTTGTACAGCGCGCGGTCGACGATCGACACCGGCTTGCCGTCGAGCAGCGCACCGCCGACGCGCTGCGCGATGTCCATGAACCGCCGGTACAGCCAGCGTTTGACGCGCGATGCGTCCTCCATGCGGATCGACACCTGCGTGAGCAGGTTCTCGAGCACGCGCGGCGGAGCAAAGTAGTAGGTCGGCGCGATCTCGCGCATGTCGGTCATCACGGTCTCCGACGATTCGGGGCACGCGATGCAATAGCCCGTCACGTAGGCCTGCGCGCACGAGAAGATGTTTTGCCCGATCCAGGCCGGCGGCAGATACGCCAGGATGACGTCGCGCTCGCCGAGCCCTTCGAGCTCGGCCGCGGTGCGCGACGGACCGATCAGGCTGGCGTGCGTGTGGACGACGCCTTTCGGCACGCCGGTCGTGCCCGAGGTGAAGAACATGGCTGCGGTATCGCTTCCCTTGCCGAGGGCCACCTCACGTTCGACGAATTCAGGGTCCTTCTTCAGCGCCTCGCGTCCGGCCTCGAGCAGGGCGCCGTAATCCATGAGCTGCGGCTGGCGGTAGTGGCGCATGCCGCGCGGGTCGTCATAGACGATGCGCCTCAGGCTCGGGCACTGCGGCAGGATCTCGAGCAGCTTGTCGACCTGCTCCTGGTCTTCGGCAAAGGCGACGGCGATGGACGCGTTCTGGATCGGGAAGGCCATCTCGGTAGCCACCGCGTCCTGGTACAGCGGCACCGGAATGCCGCCCAGGCATTGCACCGCGGCCATGATCGCGTAAAGGCGCGGACGGTTGTCGCAGACCAGCGCAAAGTGATCGCCGCGCTTCACGCCTTCGGCCGCGAGCGCGCAGGCGAGTGCGCCGACCTCGGCGGCAAATTCCTTCCACGTCCACGTCTGCCAGATGCCGAGATCCTTTTCCCGGATCGCCGGACGTTCACCGCGCACGCGCGCGTGATGCATCAGCAGCTTTGGAAAGGTATCCAGTACCTCGATGTCCTCTTTCATCGAGTTCCTCCTCCTTGTTCCTCCCAGGGCCGGCGGATTCTTGCACAAAATCCGGGATATATTCCGGCCTTCCGATCTACCGGCAGGGGCACATGAAGGGCACGGAACACTGGACGCGCAAAGGCGACGTCAAGCTTTTTCTCTGGCGCAAGAACGCCGGTAACACGAAGAACGGAACGATTCTCTTCGTGCACGGCTCGTCGATGGCCTCGCAACCGACCTTCGACCTGCAGGTGCCGGGGCGGCCGCATTCGTCGGTCATGGAATGGTTTGCCGAGCGCGGCTTCGACACCTGGTGCATGGACAACGAGGGCTATGGCCGCTCGGACAAGTCGCGGCCGATCAATTGCGACATCTCGAACGGCGCGGACGATCTCGCCGTGGCGAGCGAATATGTGCTGAAGAATTCCGCCGCGAAGAAGCTCCTCGTCTACGGCATCTCTTCCGGCGCGCTGAAGGCGGCCCTATTCGCGCAGCGCCATCCGGAGCGGGTGGCCCGCCTTGCGCTCGACGCCTTCGTCTGGACCGGCGAGGGCAGCCCCACCCTGGAGCAGCGCCGCAAGCGCCTGCCGGAATTCCAGAGCCGGAACCGCCGTCCGATCGATCGCGCGTTCGTGTACAGCATCTTCGAGCGCGATCACCCCGGCACGGCGGACCAGGCCACCATCGAGGCCTTCGCCGACGCGATTCTCAAGCTCGACGATTCCGTGCCCACCGGCACGTATGTCGACATGTGCTCGAAGCTGCCGCTGGTCGATCCGGCCAAGCTGCCGGTGCCGACGATCGTCATGCGCGGCGAATACGACGGCATCGCCGGGCTCGACGACCTGCTCGAATTCTTCCGCCGCCTGCCGAATACCGACAAGCAGTTCGCGGTGATGGCGGGCATCGCGCACGCGAGCTTCCAGCAGAAGAACTATCTGATGGTGTACCACATCCTGCATTCTTTCTTTTCTCAACCCGAACCGATCTACCGGGGGTAACGCTCATGCGGAAAATACTGCTGGCTCTCGTCCTGGCGGCGAGCTCGCTGTGCGCGCTCGCGCAAACCTGGCCCGCACGGCCGGTGCGCATCCTCGTGCCGCTCGGCGCCGGCGGCTTCGCCGACGTGCCGGCGCGCCTGCTCGCGCCGGCCATCGCCAAGGAAGTCGGCGGCACCTTCTTCGTCGAGAACAAGACCGGCGCGGGCAGCACGATCGGCGCGGCCGAGATCGCCAAGGCGCCGGCGGACGGCACCAATTTCCTCTTCACCGCTACGCCGCACGTCATCAGCGCCCATCTGTACAAGAACCTCACGTACGACGCGCTGAAGGACTTCGCGCCCGTTGCGCTCATCGCTGCGGGCCCTTACGTGCTCGCCGTGCACCCCGACTTGGGAGCGAGCTCCGTGAAGGAGCTGGTCGCGCTGGCGAAGAAGGAACCGGGCAAGATCGACTACGCGAGCTCCGGCAACGGCAGCGCGCAGCACCTCGTCGGCGCGATGTTCGCCACGATGGCGGGTATCGAGCTGAACCACGTCCCGTACAAAAGCAGCAGCCAGGCGATCCAGGATGTCCTCGGCGGCCGCGTCAAGGTGACTTTCGCCGGCGTGCCGAACGTGCTCAACCAGGTTCGCGCCGGCAGGCTGCGGGCGCTCGGCGTAACCGGGGCGAAGCGCTGGTCCGACCTGCCCGACGTGCCGACCATCGCCGAGGCCGGCGTACCAGGCTACGAGGCTTCGCTATGGCTGTGCATGCTCGCGCCGGCCGGGACGCCGGAGGCGATCGTCAATCGCACGGCCGAGGCGATCGGCAAGGCACTACACGACCCGGAAACGATCAAGAAGCTGCACATCGCCGGCATTGCGCCGACCTACATGGGCCCGAAGGAATTCGGGCCTTTCCTGCGCGCGGAATACGAGAAGTGGGGCCGCGTCGTCAGCGCGACCGGCGCGACGGTGAACTAGGACATCAAGTAGATGCCCTCGGTGATCAGGAACACGACCGAGGAAAGGACGAGCGCGACGCGGCCCGCCTTCGCCACCACGGGCTGGATATTGTTGTCGATGAAGCCGAGCGAGCAGAGCGCGATCACGCCCGAGAGAACAGCATAAGCTTTCATTCACCGCCTCCTAGAGGAAGGCGACCAGTCTGAGGCGTGCGCCTTGCGACGGGCTGACGTCGACCTGACGGAAGGCCCTACATGCTGCGCCGGTATTGGCCGCCGACCTCGAACAGCGCCTGCGTAACCTGCCCGAGCGAGCACACGCGCACGGCGTCCATCAAGACCTCGAAGAC
>DATDCR010000089.1:0-20572 GCA_036524215.1 Burkholderiales bacterium | reverse complement strand
ACGCTCGGCGAGGAGTACGCGATCCGCGCACTGAAGAATGGCGCGACCGACTACGTGCTCAAGACGAACCTGGTGCGGCTCCCGGCGACGGTCGAACGCGCGCTTGAAGAAGCGAAGGAGCGCCGCGAGCGGCAGCGATTGCGCGCCGCGCTGGAAGAGCGCGAGGCCGCGCTAAGCCGCGCCCAAACCATGGCGAAGCTCGCGCACGTGGTGACGGCGCGCGAAGGGACGCTCGAGCAGTGGTCTGAAACGCTGGGCCACCTGCTCGGCGTGCCCGCGGCTCAGGTGCCGCGCACGACGCGCGACTGGCTGGCGCTCGTCCATCCCGAGGACGCGCAGGCGTTTCGCGCCATGGCGATCGAGACGGACCGCACCCGCGTCCGCGCAACGACGAAGTACCGGGTGCGGCGGGCGGATGGCACGTGGATGCACGTGCGGCAAACCACGGATCCCCTGGACGGCGAGACTGCGGCCGGCGGGCGGCGCTGGTTCCATACGCTCCAGGACGTGTCGGACCAGGTCGAAGCAGAGCAGAAGATCGAGCGCCTCAATCGCGTGTACGCGACGTTGAGCGGGATCAACGCCGCGACCGCTCGCATGCGCGACCGGCACGAACTGTTTAACGAGGCCTGCCGCATCGCGGTGGAAGCCGGCGGGCTACGGCTCGCCTGGATCGGCGTGGTCGACAGGAAGCGCGAAGTCGTCGCCCCGGTCGCTTTCAGCGGGGTCGAAGACGGCTGGCTGGGCGCCATCCGCCTCTCTACGCGAGAGGACAGCGAGCGCTTCGGCATGGCGGGACGTGCCGTCCGCGACCGCAAGGCGGTCGTCTCCAATGACCTCCTCGCCGACCAAAGGGCCGCGCTGCGCGCGGAAAGCGCCCAGCGCGGCTACCGGTCGCTCGCACTATTTCCCCTGATTGTCGATGGCGACGTGCTCGGCATCTTCGGGCTTCACTCGGCAGAGGTCGGCTTTTTCAGCGAGGAGGAGCTCAAGCTCCTGCAGGAGCTGGCCAACGACATCTCGTTCGGCCTCAGCCACCTCGAGCAGCAGGACAAGGTTCGGCGCCTGAACCGCGTGTATGCCGTGCTGAGCGGCATCAATGGCCTGATCGTGCGCGCGGCGAGCCGCGACGAGCTGGTGCACGAAGCCTGCCGCATCGCGGTGGAGGCCGGCGACTTCCGCATGGCATGGATCGGGATGGTGGATGCCGCGGAGGAGCGGGTAAAGCCGATCGCCTGGCACGGGGACGTGCGCAATTTCTTCGAGGTAGCGCCACTTGCCAGTACCGAGACGAAGGAGGGCGGCCACGGCCTGGCCGGGCGCGTCGTGCGCGGAAAGAAGCCTGTCATTTCCAACAATGTGCTGATCGACCCGCAACGGCTGATGAAAAAGGAGCTGGAGGAGCGGGGCATCAACTCGGTTGCGATCCTGCCCCTGATCGTGGGTAGCGAGGTTGTCGGCATCCTCGCCCTGTACGCCGCCGATGTCGGCTTCTTCGATGACGAGGAGATGCGCCTGCTGCTCGAGCTGGCGGGCGACATTTCCTTCGGCCTGGACCACATTGCCAAGGCCGACCAGTTGCAGTACCTCGCCTATTACGACTCGCTCACCGGCTTAGCCAACCGCGCGCTGTTTCTCGATCGCGTCGAGCAAAAGGTCGCCGCGACACGGGCGACGCCGTCCAAGTTCGCAGTGGTTCTCGTCGATATCGAGCGCTTCAAAGCGATCAACGACGCCTTCGGACGGCAGGCGGGAGACCATCTGCTGACGCAGGTCGCGCAACGCTTCAGGGCCCTGGGCGGCGACGTCCATCGGATGGCGCGACTTGGCGCCGATCACTTCGCCGTGTTTTCGCCGGAACTACAGAACGAAGGCGACCTCGCGCGGCTGATCGAGGAGCGCCTCGGCGCGCTTTTCGCCGCGCCGTTCCGCGTCGCGGAGCAGGAGCTGCGCATCTCGGGTCGCGCCGGCGTGGCCGTGTACCCGAACGACGGCGGGGACGCGGAAACGCTGTTGCGCAACGCCGAGGCGGCGCTGAAGCGGACGAAGACGACCGGCGAGCGGTATCTCTTCTTCGCGCCGGAAATGACGGCCCGCATCCACGAAAAGTTGTCCCTGGAGAACAAGCTGCGGCAGGCGCTCGAGCGAAACGAATTCGTTCTGCATTACCAGCCGAAGGTCGAGCTGCAGCAGGCGCAGATCGTCGGCGTCGAAGCTTTGATCCGCTGGCAGAGCCCGGAGCTCGGGCTCGTTCCGCCGGGACGATTCATCCCGCTTCTCGAGGAAACGGGTCTCATCCTGCCGGTCGGCACCTGGGCGCTGCGGCGCGCGTCGATGGAGCATCGCGCATGGACCGAAGCGGGGCTGCGGCCGCCGCGCGTGGCGGTGAATGTCTCGCCCATCCAGCTAAGGCGAAGGGACTTCGTTCAGGTGGTGGAGCAGGCGATCATCGAAGGCCTGGCGCCGACCGGGATCGACCTCGAGATCACCGAAAGCCTGATCATGGAGGATATCGAGGCCAATACGGCGAAGCTGGATTCGCTGCGCGGGCTGGGCATTCATATCTCGATCGACGACTTCGGCACCGGCTATTCGTCGCTCGGTTACCTGGCCAAGCTGCCCGTGCAATCGCTGAAGATCGACCGCTCTTTCATCGTCGCCATGATCGCCGATGCGAACGCCATGACCCTCGTGTCGACGATCATTCAGCTCGCGCATTCCCTGAAGCTCAAGGTGGTCGCCGAAGGGGTCGAAACCGAGGAGCAGGCCAAATTCCTCCGGCTGATGCGGTGCGACGAAATGCAGGGCTATCTTTTCAGCAAACCGCTTCCCGAAGCCGAGCTCAGAGCCCTGCTCAAGACGCCGGGCGGACTGCGCCCGGCCGCGTACTGATCGGGGCCGGAGGAACGCCCCCGGCCCCGACCCGCTCCACGACGTCGCCGCCCTGACAGGGGATCGGGCGGCTAGTGGTTGGGAGCGCTAAGAGTCCCGCCGCTGAACGCGCGGCGCCGAGAGCGTGAGTCCGATTGGGTGCAGGCGATGGATCTCCCCAAATCCATACCCGAGGCGCACAGTATGCGCCCCGCTGCAGTGCGCCATCCGTTCCGTGGGTAACTTAGCGTCCCCTTCCGCTCCCGGGCGCAGAGGCAGAGAATGGCCTCATCGTGCCGTGCGGGGGAGGGCGCCACGAACAAACCGCAGGTCCTTGCCGCGTGTCCGCCGTTCGCGTTTCCGACGCTGGAGCGCGTGCTCGGCCCTTACCTGGATCTGGTGTTCGTCAACACCCTCTTGCTCGCCCAGGAGGCGCTGAAGAACAACCCGCGCCTCGAGCTGATCATCTGCGGCGTGCACTTCGACGAGTCGCGCATGTACGAGCTGCTGGACCATGCCCGGCGCGAGCATCCGCGCGTGCAATTCGTCTGCGTGCGGGTGCTCGATCACGAGAGCTCGCGGCTGTCGCGCGAGTCGATCCGGATTGCCCTCGAGAGCCTTGGCGCGCGGCTGATCGACTATGCGACCGAAGCGAGAGAGCGCGGCGCCGACCTCGCCGATGACCGGCTGCGAGCCGCCGTGCTCGGCAGACTGCAGCCGCCGCAAGCGCGCGGGATGTAACGCCGGGCCGGCCGGCGAATGTGAAGTAATCGATATTGGTGCCGGCCGATAAAACGTCATAAGCTCCCATCCGCGCCGGCACTAAAGGGGGGCCGGGCGCGTGGCCGACACCCATCCACAAGCGAGCTCGTTCGAAAGCCTGCTCAACGAGAGCCGTGACCTCGTTTGCGAGCAGCTGCTCGCGGCCGTCAAGGCGATGCTCGAGAAGGCGGACGAATCGCTCGCCGCGCTGTCGAGCGAGACGCAGAGCCGCGAGGCGCAGGAGCTGTATCAGCAGACGCGCAAGGTCCTGGCGAGCGGACGTGACGGGCTGGAGCGCGAATTCCACAAGGCCTACCTCAACGAGTTCCGCAAGCACACCAGCCTGATCCGCGAGGAGGCGCAAAGCTTCTCCGAGCTCGACACCTCGCTGCAGCTGGTCGGCGAGGACGATCTCGAGGAAACGCTCAAGTTCAAGGAAGTTGCCGCCAAGCTGCGCCGCTACTGCGACGAAGAGCTGGCCGCGCTCGACCAGCGCGTCGGGGTGCTGCTCGGCGACGCGAATCTCAGCGCCGAGAACAATCCCTTCGGCCCTGAGACCATCGGTGATGCCTGGCAGGAGGCCTGCCGCACGCTCGATGCGAATGCCAAGGTGCGCGGCGTGCTGCTCAGGCTGTTCGACGACCACGTCGTCGACCAGGTGCGCTCGATCTACAAGGCGGTCAACGCGCTGCTCGTCAAGAATTCGATCCTGCCGAAGATCCGCTACGGCGTGGCGAAGAAGGGCGACGGCAAGCGCCCGCCCGGCGCGGCGAAAGACGAAGACGGGGGCGATGAGGACGCTGCCAAGGAAGGCGACGCCGAGGCGAACGAGAAGAACCTCTTCTCGCTGCTGCAGAAGCTGGTCGGCGGCGGCGCCGGCGGCGCGGGCGCCGTGCTGCCCCCGGGCGCCGTCATCCTGCAAGGCGCGGAGCTTCTCGGCTCGCTGACCAAGCTGCAGCAGGGCGACGCCAGCGTGATTCCGGGGGGCTTGTCCGCGGCTGCCGCGTCGGGCACGACCAACGTGCTGCACGAGCTGAAGGCGAGCAGCTTCGGCGCCGGCCTCGTGCAGATGGACGCCACGACGCTCGACATCGTGGCGATGCTCTTCGACCAGCTGTTCGACGACCCGAACATTCCCGCCGGCCTGAAAGGGCTCATCGGCCGCCTGCAGATCCCGATGCTGAAGGTCGCCATCGCGGACAAGACGTTCTTCGCCAACAAGAAGCATCCGGCGCGGCTGCTGCTGGACAGCTTCGGCGAGATGGCCACTCGGCTGCCGCCCGAGTTCAATACCGAGGATCCGACCTTCGTCCACCTCGAGGCGATGATCCAGCACCTGCTCGACAACTTCCAGGACGACGTCGGCATCTTCGACAGCGTGCGCGCGCAGATCCAGGGCATCGCGGCGGAGCACGACAAGCACATCGAAGAACAGGCACAGGCCGTTGCCGTGCGCATCGAGCAGACGGAGAACCTGGCCGTGGCCAAGACCGCGGCCGAGGACGAGGTGAAGGTCCGCCTGCAGGCCCATTCGGTGCCGGGGCCGGTGCTCGAGTTCATCGTCGAGCAGTGGCTGAAGCTCCTGCTGCTGATCCATGCCAAGTCCGGTGCGGGCTCGGAGAACTGGAAGAGGGCCGTCGACGCGATGGATGACCTGATCTGGAGCGTCGAGCCGAAGAAGACGGCGGATGACCGGCGCAAGCTCGCGGCCAAGGTGCCGAACCTGGTCAAGACGCTCGTGTCAGGGCTCGATGCGATCGGCGCGCCGCCCGAGGTGCGCGAGAGCTTCTTTGCCGAGCTGATGCGTTATCACACCGCGGCCCTCAACCCGCCGAAGGGCCAGGCGGAGGCGCCGGCGCCCGCCAAGCCCGTCGCGCCGGATTTCACCGAAGCGGTCACGGTGAGGAATCCCTACGGTGCGGGCGAGATCCAGGTGACCGGACTCGACTTCGTCGCGCAGCCGGCCGACCCGGACAAGCGCGAGAGCGCGAAGGCTGCGCTGCGTTCCTCGCTCGCCGTGCCCCCGCCGGAGAACATGGAGATCGGCACCTGGGTCGAGTTTCGCCCGAAGGACGCAGCCGAGGAGCAGCGCGCCGCGAAGCTCCTCTTCGTCAGCCCCAAGAAGACGCGTTACCTGTTTTCCGACCGGCGCGGCAAGAACATCCTCGAGCTGACTCGAGCCGAGATCGTTCGCCGCCTGCGCACCGGGGAAGCCGTGCGGCTCGAGGAGGAGCCGGTCGAGCCGCTCTTCGATCGCATCATGGGCGGCCTGATGCAGAAGGTGCGCACCCCGGCAGCTGCTACGACCTGACCGGGAACTTCAGCCGTAAATCGTGACAGTCACCGATTAAATAAATGGTGACTGTCACGAATTAAATAGGGTCTGTCCCTATTTAGGCCTTCAGCTGCGCCGGATCGATCGGCAGCTTGCGGATGCGCTTGCCGCTCGCGGCGAAGATCGCCGCGGTGACGGCGGGCGCGAGCGGCGGCAGGCCCGGCTCGCCCATGCCGCCGGGCGCTTCGGCGCTCTTCACGATGTGCACCTCCACTTTCGGCATCTCGTTGATGCGCAGCATCTGGTAGTCGTGGAAGTTCGACTGCTCGACTCTGCCGTCCTTGAAGGTGATCTGGCCGTAGAGCGCCGCGGTGAGGCCGTACACGATCGCGCTCTCGACCTGCCGCTTGATGATCTCCGGGTTCACGTACTGGCCGCAGTCCACTGCCGCCACCACGCGATGCACCTTCGGCTTGCCGTCGGGCTGGATCGAGACCTCGGCCACTTCCGCCACATAGCTGCCGAAGGACTGCGCCACGGCGATGCCCCGCCCGAGGCCCGGCGCGAGCGGCCTGCCCCAGCCGGCTTTCTCGGCCGCCATCTCGAGCACGCCCTTGTAGCGCGGCTGCTTGGACAGCAGCGCACGGCGGAACTCGAACGGATCCTTGCCGGCCGCGTGTGCCATCTCGTCGACGAAGCTCTCGCTGAAGAAGATGTTCTGCGAGTGCCCGACCGAGCGCCAGAACCAGACCTGCACGCCGGGCTCCTGGCGCGAATATTCGACGCGCAGGTTCGGGAAGTCGTAAGGCACGTCCTTCACGCCCTCGACGCCGAACTCGTCGACGCCGTCCGGGGGCAGCTTCATGAAGCCCGACGCCTCCATGATCGACGGCGAGGCGACGCGCGCGCTGAACGCCACCGGGTTGCCGCTCGCATCGAGGCCGCCGGTGAAGCGCGTCACCGACGCGGGACGGTAGAAGTAGCCGTGCATGTCATCTTCGCGCGAGTAGACGAGCTTCACCGGCTTGCCCGCCTGCTTGGAGAGCAGCGTCGCGGCGATGGTGAAGTCCGGCGCGAAGCGCCGGCCGAAGCCGCCGCCGAGCAGCATGGTGTTCACTTTCACCTGCTTCGGATCGACGGCTGCGACGTGCGACAGGATCCCCTGGTTGGGGCCCTGCGACTGCGTGCCGGCCCAGATCTCCACGCTGTCGGCCTTCACCCAGGCGGTGCAGTTCATCGGCTCCATGCACGCATGGGCAAGGTAGGGCGCCTCGTAGACTGCCTCGAGTGTCTTCGCCGCGTTCGCGCCGACGACATTGCCCTCGTTGCGCGCGACCTTGCCTTCCTGCAGCGTGGCGGCGGTCAGCATCTTCGTCACGCCGTCCGAGGAGAGGGCGGCGTTCGGGCCGTTGTCCCACTTGATGTCGAGCGCCTCGCGCCCTTTCAGCGCCGGCCAGTAGCCGTCGGCGAGGACCGCTACGCCGTCGGGAATCTGAATCACCTGGCGCACGCCCTTGATCGCCTTCGCCTTGCGATCGTCGAACGAGACGACCTTGCCGCCCGGGACCGGGGGACGCGCGAGCACGGCGGTGAGCATCCCCGGCAGGCGCACGTCCATGCCGTAGCGGCCGCTGCCGTTCACCTTCTGCGGCGTATCGAGCCGCCGCAGTCCGTGCCCGAGGATCTTGAACTGGCCCGGATCCTTGAGCTTCGGCTCCTTGGGGACCGGCTGGCTCGAGGCGCGTGCGGCGAGCTGGCCGTAGGTCATCTTCTTGCCGCCGGGTCCGTGCACCACGCCTTTCTCGGTGCGGCACTGCGCCGCGTCGACCTTCCATGAAGCGGCGGCTGCGCCGACGAGCATCTCGCGCGCGGCGGCGCCGGCCTTGCGCATCGGCTCCCAGTGGCCGCGCACCGAGGTCGAGCCGCCGGTCGCCTGCATGTGAAAGATCGGATTGGCGAATGCCTGGTCGACGGGCGCCTGCACGACGCGCACGCGCGACCAGTCGGCGTCGAGCTCTTCGGCGACGAGCATCGGGATCGCCGTGTGCACGCCCTGGCCCATTTCCGAAAGACCGCACACCACGGTGACGCTGTTGTCCGCGCCGATGCGCAGGTACGCGTTGGGCCGGAAATCGGCCGCTGCCTCGGCAATGCGCACCGCGCCGGGGATCGTGAAGCCCAGAACCAGTCCCGATGCCTTGAGGAAGTCGCGGCGCGACGATTTGAACGGCGTTTTCATCGTCGTCTCCTTACGCGGTCAGCGTCGCGGCCGCGTCTTTGATCGCGGCGCGAATCTGGTTGTAGGTGCCGCAACGGCAGACGTTGCCGGCCATCGCCTCGTCGATCTGCTGGTCGCTCGGATTCTTGTTGGCGGCGAGGAGAGCGACTGCGCTCATGATCTGCCCGCTCTGGCAGTAGCCGCATTGCGGGACGTCGTTCTTGATCCAGGCAGCCTGCACCGCCTTGCCGAGCGCGCTCGTATGCACGGCTTCGATGGTCGTGATCTTCTTGCCCACCGCCTGCGACACCGGGGTCGAGCAGGAGCGGATCGGCGCGCCATTGAGATGCACCGTGCAGGCGCCGCAGAGCGCCATGCCGCAGCCGAACTTGCTGCCGGTCATGCCGAGGTTGTCGCGCAGCGCCCAGAGAATCGGCGTATCGGGGTCGACATCGACTTTGACGGCCTTGCCGTTGACGTTCAGCGTGATCATTTCCCGGAACCCCTCCTAGGGCTTTCGTGTGAGGGCCGAACCATCCCACGTCCGATGCGACGTGTCGATCTCGCCGCGCGAAATATTCCTCGCTTGACGAGCATCAAGCCTTGTCGAGGGAGGGCGCCTACAGTCGGGCTCCGATGGACACCTGTCCGTACTATCACCACCACGAGCGCACGGGGGCTAACGGCGAGAAGCGCCTGATTCCGTGCTGCCGGCACAAGCACGCGCCGATTCCGTGCTTTGCGGCGCCGCTCGCGGGGCTGGCGCGCGAGCTGCGCTGCCTCGGCCGCGTGACGTTGTGCCCGATCGCGCCCAGCGAGCAGCTCGACGTTTCCTAGCGGCCCCGGCCGCCGCCTTTCACGAATTCGATCGAAGCCTCGAAAATCTCGAGGTCTTTCGCGTACTCTTTGGCGTCGGCGCGGTTGATCTGCACCCATTCGCGCGAGCTCGGCAGGCCCTTCGGCTGGAAGGGCCCGACGTTGTCCCGCGAGAATTGCAGCTCGGTCGCCTTGCTCACCGGCAGGCGCAGGCCGATGCCTTCGCCGCTGATGCAGGCGAACATGCGGTCGCTGACGAAATAGGCGTCGAGGCCGTTGATCTTGCGGGCGCTGACGCCGTGCAGCTTCAGCAGCACGGCATCGATGTCGTCCTTGCGGCTGGAAGGCGTGTCGCTCATAGGTTGGAGAGGGTTACGACGTGCAAGTAGAGTTGGGACCGTGCCAATGAATAGCCTGCCTGCGCTGCGCTCGGCGGCGCCTTTCTGGTCGCTACGCTACCACGAGGAGAAGCGCGAAGTCCTTGCCATGCGGCAGGACACCCTAGAGCCGCCGCGGCTTTGCGTCGACCGCGGCGCCATGCTGACCGCCGTGACCGACGGCGGCTATGGCTATTGCGCGACGAGCGATCTCACGCCCGCCGGCCTGCAGGCCGCGCTCGACCGCGCCACGCGCTGGGCCGAGGCGACGCGCGGCAAGAGCGTCGTGCGCTTCGACCCCTCGAAAATGGCGGCGCCGCGCGGCGAATACCACGGCCCGGCGCGCACGCCGCCGCCGGCGCGCAGCGCGCTGCACGACATGCTCGCCGCGGAATGCAAGGCGGCGAAGCTCGACGCGCGCATCGTCGAGCGGCTGGCGATGATCGAGCTGGTCGACGAGGAGCGCGTGCAGTTCACGAACACCGGCGGCGAGCTGCGCCAGCGTTTTCGCTTCACCATCCCGCACACGCGCGTCACGGCGAACCAGGGAGCGGATACGCAGGTGCGCAGCCTCGACCACGCCCAGCAGGGCGGCTTCGAGCAGCTCGAGCGCGGCGGCTTCGCCGGCTCGGGGCAGCGGCTGGCGGCCGAAGCGCTGCAGCTCCTGGAAGCGCCCAACTGCCCTTCGGGCAGGATGGACCTGCTGCTGATGCCCGACCAGATGATGCTGCAGGTGCATGAATCGATCGGGCATCCGCTCGAGCTCGACCGCATCCTCGGCGACGAGCGCAACTTCGCCGGCACGAGCTTCGTCACGCCGGACATGTTCGGCAGCTACCGCTACGGCGCCGAGCTCCTCAACGTCACGTACGACCCGACGCACGCCGAGGCGCTCGCCACGTTCGCGTACGACGACGAGGGGACGCCGGCCTCGAAGGTCTTCCTGATCAAAGAGGGCATCCTCGTGGCGCCCCTCGGCGGACGCCTCTCGCAGCTTCGCGCCGGCCTGCCCGGAACGGCGAACTCGCGCGCCTGCGCATGGAACCGGCCGCCGATCGACCGCATGGCGAACATCAACGTCGAAGCGGGCGCGAGCAGCCTCGCTGCGATGATCGCTTCGATCGAGCGCGGCGTGCTGATGCGCACCAACGTGTCGTGGTCGATCGACGATTCCCGCAACAAGTTCCAGTTTGGCTGCGAGTGGGCAGAGCTGATCGAGGACGGCAGGCGCGCCGGCGTGGTGAAGAACCCGAACTACCGCGGCGTGTCGGCGACGTTCTGGCGCAGCCTGAAGGCGGTCGGCGATGCGGGCACGTTCGAGATCCACGGCACGCAGTACTGCGGCAAGGGCGAGCCCAACCAGGTGATCCATTGCGGCCATGCCGCCCCGGCCTGCCTCTTCGGGGCGGTGGACGTGTTCGGCGGCGCGCCATGACGGTAGCAGGGCTCCGCACAGTGAAAATCGATGCTTCGACGACAAATCTCGGCATGGCGCGTGCTCGCGGCCTCGCTAACCCAGGAGGCTTACCCGATGCGTCTTCGATTCACGGACCAGCAGGTGAAAACTGTGCCCAGCGAGCCCGGCGTGTTCTGCCTTTGGTATGGTCGCGATCTCGTCTATGTCGGCTGCACCGCGCCGCGCTCGGATCTACGCAGCGAGCTCGACCACGCGCTCAAGATGGCCATGGCGGACGACATGCTGGCGACCACCTTCTCCTTCGAGGTGACGCGCACGCCGAAGGCGC
Organism: Burkholderiales bacterium; assembly: GCA_036524215.1. Classification (GTDB taxonomy): domain Bacteria; phylum Pseudomonadota; class Gammaproteobacteria; order Burkholderiales; family SG8-39; genus SCGC-AG-212-J23. The sequence continues at coordinate 9,508 of DATDCR010000089.1, read as the reverse complement.
GCGCCGCAGAAGAGCTGCGCTCGTACTTCGCCGACTGGGGACGGCTGCCGAAATACAACGAGCCGGCGGGACAGGCGTCCCGCGGTGAAGGCGCGCTTCTTCGAGCTGGCTGAGCGTCTCGCGCGCGAGTTGCGCGCGGGAGAGACGCTGCTCTGCAATGTTTCGGCCGAGCGCTCGGATTTCGTCCGCTTCAACAAGGCGCTCGTACGCCAGGCCGGCAGCGTCGAACAGAGCTATCTCAATCTGCGGCTGGTGCGCGAGCGGCGTCAGGCCGCGGCGACGCTCGGGACGCTGGAGTTCGACGAGGCGAAGCGCATGCTCCTGTCGCTGCGCGACGCCATCGCGGGCCTGCCCGAGGACCCGTGGCTTCTCATCAGCGAGGAGCCGCAATCGAGCGAGAGCGAGCGGCGCGGCAGCGTCGCGCCTGCGCAGGAGGTCGTCGAGCAGACGATCGGCGCGGCCAAGGGCCGCGATCTCGTCGGCTTCTATGCCGGCGGCACCCTGTACCGCGGCTTCGCGAATTCGCTCGGCCAGCGCAACTGGCACGAGGTGGACAGCTTCAACTTCGACTGGAGCCTCTACCGGCAGGGCGACCAGGCGGTGAAGACGAGCTACGCCGGTTTCGACTGGACGCCGCGGGCCTTTGCCGCACGCATGGAAGAAGCGGGACGGCAGATGGAATTCCTGTCGCTGCCACGCCGCACCCTCGAGCCCGGCGAGTACCGCGCTTACCTGACGCCGCATGCGATGAACGAGATCGTCGGCATGCTCTGCTGGGGCGGCTTCTCCGCGCGCATGCGCAAGACGAAGCAGAGCCCGCTCATGCGAATGGAGGAGGGCCGTACGTTCGCGCCGCGCGTCACCCTGGTCGAGAATGTCAGCGAAGGGGTCGCGCCTGCGTTCCAGTCCGAGGGCTTTGTAAAGCCTGCGCGCGTGACGCTCATCTCCGGCGGCAGGCTTGGCGATCCCCTGGTTTCCCCGCGCTCGGCGAAGGAATACGGCCTCGCCACGAACGGGGCGAGCAGCGGCGAAGGCCCGGAGTCCCTCGACATGGCGGCGGGTGGTCTTCCCGACGCCGATGTACTGAAGGCGCTGGACAACGGCCTTCACATCTCGAACCTCTGGTACCTCAACTTCTCCGACCGGCCGGCCGGCCGCATCACCGGCATGACGCGCTTCGCGACGTTCTGGGTCGAGGACGGAAAGATCGCCGCGCCGGTCGCGCCCATGCGCTTCGACGACTCGATCTTCCGCATGCTGGGCGAGGAGCTGGTCGACCTGACGCGCGAGCGCGACCTGCTGCCCGATACGTCGACCTACGGGGAGCGCCAGACCTCGAGCGCGCGGCTGCCGGGTGCGCTGCTCGGCGCGGTACGATTCACTTTATGAAATACAAGGGAAGCTGCCATTGCGGCGGCATCGCCTTCGAGGCCGAAGGCGAGATCAAGGACGTTCTCTCGTGCAACTGCTCGATGTGCCAGCGCAAGGGATCGCTGCTGTGGTTCATCCCGCGCGACAGGTTTCGCCTTCTCACGCCCGAGCGGGATGCGAGCACCTACACGTTCAACAAGCACTTCATCAAGCACCGCTTCTGCGGGAAGTGCGGCATCCATCCGTATGCCGAGGCCGCCGACAAGTCCGGCCAGCCGATGGCGGCGATCAACGTGCGCTGTCTCGAGGGTGTCGAGCCGGAATCCTTCCCGGTGAAGCATTTCAACGGCCGCGCCCTCTAGCGGCTCAGCCTTTATGCCGACGTTCAGCACGCGTGAAATCCTCGGCGGCCGCGCGCCGAAAGAGACCCCGGTCACCCTGCGCGGCTGGGTGCGCACCCGGCGCGATTCCAAGGCCGGCATCTCGTTCATCCACGTGTCGGACGGCTCGTCGTTCCATCCGGTGCAGGTCGTGGCGCCGAATACGCTGCGCAACTATGCGGACGAGATCCTGCGATTGACGGCGGGCTGCGCCATCGAGGCGACCGGCAGCATCGTGCCGTCGCCGGCCAAGGGCCAGCCGTTCGAGATGCAGGCGAGCGCGATCCGCGTCATCGGCTGGGTCGAGGACCCCGACCACTATCCGATCCAGCCCAAGCCGCACTCGCTCGAGTTCCTGCGCGAGGTGGCGCATCTTCGGCCGCGCACCAACGTCATCGCCGCGGCGACTCGCGTGCGCCACACGGTCGCGCAGGCGATCCACCGCTTCTTCGACGAGCGCGGCTTCCTGTGGGTGAATACGCCGATCATCACCGCGGCCGACGCGGAAGGGGCCGGGGCGCTCTTCCGCGTCTCGACGCTCGACCTCGCGAACATTCCCAGGAAGGAAGGCAGGATCGATTTCGCGCAGGACTTCTTCGGCCGCGAGACCTTCCTCACCGTTTCCGGGCAACTCAACGTCGAGGCCTACTGCCTCGCGCTCAGCAAGGTCTACACCTTCGGGCCGACCTTCCGCGCCGAGAACTCCAACACCAGCCGGCATCTCGCCGAGTTCTGGATGGTCGAGCCGGAGATCGCCTTCGCCGCCCTGCAGGACAACGCGGATCTGGCCGAGGCGCTGCTCAAGTCTGTCTTCAAGGACCTGCTGGAAAAGCGCGGCGAGGACATGGCCTTCTTCGACGAGCGCATCGAGAAGGGCATCGTCGCCAAGCTGCAGGGCATCGTCGAGTCGCAGTTCGTGCGCATGGACTACGGCGAGGCGATCTCGATCCTCGAGCGCACGAAGGAGAAGTTCGAGTTCCCGGTGAAGTGGGGCATCGACCTGCAGTCGGAGCACGAGCGCTATCTCACCGAGAAGCACGCGAAGAAGCCGGTCATCGTCATGAACTACCCGAAGGCCATCAAGGCCTTCTACATGCGCGTGAACGACGACGGCAAGACCGTGGCGGCGATGGACGTCCTCGCGCCGGGCATCGGCGAGATCATCGGCGGCAGCCAGCGCGAGGAGCGGCTCGAAATCCTTGACGCCCGCATGGACGAGATCGGCATCGATAAAGATCACATGGGCTGGTATCGCGACCTGCGCCGCTACGGCAGCGTGCCGCACGCCGGCTTCGGCCTCGGCTTCGAGCGCACCATCGCCTACGTCACCGGGCTCGCCAACGTGCGCGACGTCATCCCCTTCCCGCGCACGCCGGGCAACGCGCGTTATTAATTCGGGGTCAGGGCACTAATTACTGCGGGGACGGAGCCCTGATTGCATTACAGTGCGCCGCTTGGCCCTCGGCGCGACGATCCACCACTTCTCCATCCGGCTCTCGAACGTCGACCGCGGCGTGTACGAGACGCTGGAGCTCAAGGTCGCGCGCCATCCGTCGGAGTCCGCCGAGAATCTCGTCACGCGCGTGCTTGCCTACTGCCTCGAGTGCGCGGAGGGCCTCGCGTTCTCGCGCGGGCTCGCCGAGCCCGACGAGCCGGCGCTCGCAGTGCGCGACCTCACCGGCGGGCTGCGCGCGTGGATCGACGTCGGCCTGCCGGATGCGGCGCGGCTGCACAAGGCGGCGAAGGCTGCGCCGCGGGTCGTCGTCTACACGCACAAGCCGCCGGCGCAGCTCCTGCGGCAGCTCGAAGGCGAGCGCATCCACCGTGCCGAGGCGATCGAGCTCTACGGCTTCGACCGCGAGCTGATCGACGGCCTCGTCGCGCGGCTCGAGCGGCGCATGAGCTTCGATCTCTCGATCACCGAAGGGCATCTTTTCATCTCCCTCGGCAGCGCAACGATCTCCGGCGAATGCCGGCGGCTCGGTTAGGGCTCCGTCCCCGAACCAGTTAGTGCCCTGACCCCGAATTTTCCCTTTGGGGCGAGCGGCGTCTGCGGCTACCGTGGCGGGATGCTGTGGAAGCTGCGCCTCATCTGGGATCGCATCGAGCTCGGCGCCGTCGTCTTCGCGGGAGTGGCCGTCACCGTGATCGCGGGACTGATCGGCGCCATGCTCGGCGTGTTCGCCGATCGCGACGAGCGCGCGAGGCGCGAGCGCGAATTCCACGCACAGAACGTCGCCTGCCTCGCGCGCAACGTCTACTTCGAGGCGCGCGGCGAGCCGCTCGCCGGCCAGTACGCCGTGGCCGAGGTCACCATGAACCGCCGCGGATGGGGCCCATTCCGCAAGACGGTGTGCGATGTCGTGTACGAGCCGAGCGCCTTCTCGTGGACCAGCCTTGGCCGGCTTCCCGCGCCGAGCGGCGACGCCTGGGACGGTGCGCGCCGGGTCGCAGAAGCGGTGTACTGGCAGCGCCACACGCCCACCCTGCAAGGGGTGCGCTACTACCACGCGTCCTACGTCAGTCCTGACTGGGCAAAGGACAAGGAGCGCGTCGCGCGCATCGGCCGGCACATCTTCTACCGCTGAATTCAGCTGCGGTAGGCGTTCATGTCCCCGGTGCGCAGGCGGTTCTCGATGTCCTTCACGCCCTTGATGCGGCTCGCGATCTCGCCGCAGGCGGCGCGCTGGTCGGTGTTGTCGACGATGCCCTCGAGGATCACGTGGCCGGCGTCGACGCTCACCTTCACCCAGCAGTGCGACGTGGCGGCGTGGGTGCGCAGCGCGGCGCGCACATGGTGCATCGTGGCGACATCGCGCAGCTTCGCGCGCGAGTGCTCCGTCTCGGCGAACTGCGGCGACTTGACCATGGCGAGCACCTTGTCGACGCACTGCTCGGCGCTCATGCGGTCGGTGTTGAAGCCGACGTCGTATTCGTTGATGTCGCGCACGTCGATATGAAAATGCCGCCGCATCACCGCCTGCGCCGACTCGTCGTTCTGGTCGACGATGCGCGCGGCGCCGGGCTCGTCCGGCAGATCGAGCCGCTTCATCATGCGCTTCACCCGCTCGCGCCTCGAGGCCGAGACGCAGACGCGCACCGCGTGCGGCACCTCTTTCAGGAGCGAGGTGGCGCCCCAGCCGCGCAGGATGATGCCTTCGTTGTTCTCCGCGGCCGACAGGATCTCGTCCGCCGTCAGCACGCGCAGCTTCACCTCGTCGACCGTCAGCCGCTCGAAGAAGCCCTGCGTGCCTTCGAGGAAGCTGATGACGTGGCTCTTGCGGATGCGGGCGCGGTTCGCCAGATGGTCGATGATCTCGTGGTGCTGCACCTTCAGGCCGAGCGCCTGCGACAGTCCTCTGGCGACATCCTTGCCCAGCGAGCCCATTTCCCGGTTCATTGCGATCAGCGGCATGGCGTGCTCCTCCCCAGAAGCGGAGAAAAGTGTAGCGCGAGTTCATGCATAATCGGCGACAGAGGAGGGGCATTTTGAAAGCGCCGTCATTCGCCTACGCCAGGGCGAAATCGCTCGCCGAGGCGTTCGATCTCATCGAGCGCCCGGGCGCAAGAGTGCTGGCGGGCGGGCAGAGCCTCATCCCATCGCTCAACATGCGGCTCGCCTCGCCCGAGCTGCTGGTCGACATTTCGAGCCTGAAGGAGTTGACAGGAATCGAGCCGCGCCCGACCGGCCTGCGCGTCGGCGCGCTCACCACGCACGCGCAGATCGAGAAGTCGGCCGTCGTCGCCCAGCACGTGCCGCTCCTTTCGCAGGCGGCGCGCGAAGTGGCGCATCCCGCCATCCGCAATCGCGGCACGCTCGGCGGCAGCCTCGCGCTGGCCGATCCGGCGGCCGAATATCCCGCCTGCGCGCTGGCGCTCAATGCCACCATCGTCCTCGTCGGACGCCGCGGCGAGCGGCGCGTGTCGGCCTCGCATTTCTTCAAGGCGCTGTACGAGACGGACATCCGGCCGGGCGAGCTCGTCGCGGCGGTGGAATTCCCGAAGGTGGAGCGCTCGGTATTCGTCGAGCTCGCGCGCCGTCATGGCGACTACGCGATCATCGGGCTCGCCGGCGTGGCCGATGCTTCGGGCAAGCGCATCGCCTTCCTGGGCGCAGGCGCGACGCCGGTGCTGGTTGCGGAAACAGCCAAGCAGCCCTCGCTGGAAGCGGCGCTGCAGATGCTGGGAAAAGAGCTGAATCCGCCGGCCGACCTCTATCACTCCTCGGCGACCAAGCTGCACCTCGCCAGGGTTCTTCTCGGACGCGCATGGAACACGCTCTCGAAACCACACTGACCGTCAACGGCGTGCGCGTCACGCGGCGCATCGAGCCGCGCGTGCACCTCGTGGATTTTCTCCGCGACGAGCTCGGCCTGACCGGCTCGCATATCGGCTGCGAGCATGGCGTGTGCGGCGCCTGTACGGTGCGCGTGAACGGCCAGATCGTGCGCGGCTGCCTGATGCTCGCCGTGCAGGCCGATGGCTGCAGTGTCGACACCGTGGAAGGGCTTTCGGACTCGAAGGAGCTCGCCCGGCTGCAGAAAGCCTTCCATGAGCGCAACGCCCTGCAGTGCGGCTTCTGCACACCGGGCATGCTGATGGCCGCGCAGGATCTGCTCAAGTCCGGAGTGAAGGTGAGCCGGGAAGAAATACGCAGCCACATTTCCGGCAACTACTGCCGCTGCACCGGCTACCAGTCGATCGTCGATGCCATTGAGGATGTGATGCAGGCAGACGTGATTGCGGGGGCGCATGGGGAAGGCTGAGCTACCGCTCCACGCGCCGGGCACGCAGGTCGACCGCGGCTACATCGGCGAGAGCGTGCCGCGGCCGAACGCGCAGCGGCTGCTGCAGGGACGCGGCGCGTTCATCGACGACCTGCGCTTTCCGCGCCTCGCGCACGTCGCGTTCTTCCGCAGCCCTTACGCCCACGCGCGCGTCAAGAAGCTGGATTTCTCGAAAGCGAAGGCGGCACAAGGCGTGATCGCCGTCTTCGACGGCCGCGCCGTCGCCGAGTACTGCACGCCCTGGGTCGGCGTGCTCGCCCACCTGAAAGGCATCAAGTCGCCGCCGCAATACGCAATCGCCATCGAGCGCGCCTGCTGGCAGGGCGAGGCAGTGGCTGCCGTCGTCGCCGAGTCTCGCAGCCAGGCCGAGGATGCGGTCGAGCTGATCGAGGCCGAGTGGCAGGAGCTTCCCGTCGTCGTCGACATGGAGGAATCCTTAGAGGGCAAGACCGTCATCCATCCGGAGCTCGGCGACAACATCTGCTTCAAGCGCGAGCTCGACACCGGCGGCGCCGAGGACGCGTTCGCCAGGGCCGACGTGGTGGTCGAGGACGAATTCCAGTTCGGCCGCCATACCGGCGTGTGCCTCGAAGGGCGCGCCATCCTCGCCGATTACAACGCCGCCGAGCATTCGCTCACCGTGTACCACGCGACGCAGGCGCCGCACATGATGCAGGACATCTTCTCCCGGCACCTCAGCATCCCGGAAGCGAACGTCCGTGTCATCACCAAGGACGTCGGCGGCGCCTTCGGCATCAAGGTGCACGTCTATCCGGACGAGATGGCCACCGCCGCGATCTCGGTGATGCTGCGCCGGCCGGTGAAATTCGTCGCCGACCGCCTGGAGTCTTTCCTCTCCGACATCCACGCGCGCGAGCACAAGGTGCGGGTGCGCATTGCCTGCACGAAGCAAGGCGACATCGTCGCCTTCGACCTGGACGACCTGACGGCCATCGGCCCGTACTCGGTGTATCCGCGCACGAGCGGCATCGAAGGCAACCAGGTGGTGAACCTGACCGGCGGCCCCTACCGGCACCAGCACTACCGGGCGCAGATGCACGTCGTCTTCACCAACAAGAACGTGACCTGCCAGTACCGCGCCGTCGGCCATCCGATCGCGGTGGCGCTGACCGAAGGCATCGTCGACCTCGCCGCGCAGAAGCTCGGCATCGATCCGGCCGAGTTCCGGCGCCGCAACCTGATTCCAGACGATGCATACCCCTACACGTTCCCGTCGGGGCTCAAGTTCGAGAAGCTGAGCCACCACAAGACGCTCGACCTTCTCCTGCGCACGATGAAGTACGACGAGCTGCGGGCGGAGCAGAAACGATTGAGGGCGAATGGCGTCTATCGCGGCATCGGCCTGGCGGCAATGATCGAGGTGACCAACCCGTCGCCCGCGTTCTACGGCGTCGGCGGCGCGCGCATCTCGGCGCAGGACGGCGCCACGCTGCGCTTCGAGCCGACCGGGATGGTGACCGTGCTTTGCAGCGTGACCGAGCAGGGGCAGGGCACCGAGGCGATCTTCGCGCAGATCGCGGCGAGCGCGGTCGGCGTTACCCTGGAAAAAGTACGCGTGGTCACGGGGGATACGGGGGTAACCCCGTATGGCGGCGGCACCTGGGCTTCGCGCGGCGCCGGGATCGGCGGCGAGGCGGTGCTGCAGGCCGCACGCGCACTGCGCTCCAACATGCTCGATGTGGCCGCTGCCCTCCTGAAGATCGACAAGGCGGAGCTGGACATCTCGGGCAACGCGGTCATCCACAAGCTGACCACGGAAAAGAAGCTCGACCTGGCCGAGCTCGGCCGGGTGGCGTACTTCCGCCCCGATACGCTGCCGCTGGATTTCCAGTCGGAGCTGACCGTCACGCGGCACTACACGCCGCGGCAGTACCCCTTCACCTTCACCAACGGCATCCAGGCCTCCTACCTCGAGCTCGATCCGGACACCGGCTTCGTCAAGCTCCTCAAGCACTGGTGCGTCGAGGATGCCGGCGTGGTGATCAACCCGATGCTCGTCGACGAGCAGTTGCGCGGCGGTGTCGTCCAGGGCATCGGTGCCGCGTTATTCGAGGAATGCCTCTACGGGCCGGACGGCCAGCTCCTCAACGGCAACATGGCGGATTACCTCGTGCCCATGGCGGGAGAAATGCCCGACATCGTCTGCGCGCATGTCGAGACGCCGACGCTGCAGTCCCAGCTCGGGGCAAAAGGCGTGGGGGAGGCCGGCACGGCCGGCGCCCCGGGCGCTGTCATGAACGCGATCAACGACGCGCTCCTGCCGCTGAACGCTCGCGTAACGGCGATGCCGTTCACGCCGGAGCGCATCCTGAAAGCGCTGAAGAAAGTCGAGTGACGTCCCGGGCTCGCATTCTTGCCGCGGTGTTCGCCGGCGCCGCCAGCCTCGCCTGCGCGCCGGTGCCGGGCGAAGGCCATTTCGTCCACGTCGACAGCGAAGAGGCGATCATCATCTGGGACGCGGCGGCCCAGCGGCAGCACTTCATCCGCCGCGCCTCCTTCCAGACCGATGCCGCGCATTTCGGCTTCCTGGTGCCGACACCCGGCAAGCCCGAGCTTGGCGAGGCGGACGACGCGGCCTTCATGGCCTTGGCCCAGATCACGGCGCCAGCGACGACCGACGTGGCACCGCCGGCCGCCAAAGCGGCGAAGTCAATGGGATCCCCGGCGGGTGTCGCTGTGCTGGAGCGCAAGGTCGTCGCGGGACTCGATGCGGCCGTGCTCGAGGCGACCGATGCCGATGCGCTGTACCACTGGCTTAAGGATAACGGCTACCGCAGCGATCCGTACCTCATCGAATGGACGCGCCCCTACGTGGAGCGCAACTGGAAGATCACGGCGTTCAAGATCGCGGCCGGCGCGCCTGCGGTCGCGACCAAGGCGGTGCGCATGTCCTTCCAGACCGAGCGGCCGTTCTTCCCGTACCGCGAGCCGGCGACCCAGCGCGCCGCG